>NZ_BBSK01000022.1:0-203855 GCF_001319805.1 Burkholderia sp. E168m22 | reverse complement strand
CCCGTTGCCGCTGCCGTCGATGCTGCCGTCGAGCACGGTGATGAACACGCTCTTGCGGCCGGCCTTGCGGAACGCCGCGCCGTTCAAGGCACCGGGGAAATCGGCCATCGCGCCGAAGTCGAGCTTGCCGGCGACCATCTCGTTGGTGAGCGGCGCGCCGGACGTGAAATCCTTCCACTGCACGTCGTATTTCACGTCCTGGTACTTGCCGGTGCGCGGCAGGTACTTGTCGAGCAGATGCAGTTCACGGATCAGCAGACCGCCGGTCGCGCAGTTGATCGTCGTGTCCTGTGTGCCGATCGCGACGCGGATTGTCTCCGCATGTGCAAAACCGGTGGCCGCGACCGCGATCGACGCGGCGAGCAGGCGAAACATCCGTAGCGTGGTTTTCATCAGTTGCTCCGAGAAACCCCGTCCTTCAGGACGGGGAGGAAAGGAGCGCCGCTGTTTGACAGCGGCATTCCACCGTTAAAATGGCCGGCACGATCCTTGGCGGGCGCCGCGCCGCGCCGCGTCACCGCAGCAGGTAAGGAATGTCGACCTTGACCGCGCCGGTCGGGCAGTCGCGTTCGCACGGCATGCAGTACCAGCATTCGTCGAACTGCATGTAGGCCTTGCCCTTGGTGACGTCGATCGCGAGCAGGTCGAGCGGGCACACGTCGACACACACGGTACAGCCCTTGTCGGCGATGCACAGCGACTCGTCGATCGTCACGGGCGCGCTGCTGCGCTGGAAGATGTCGTGCGGGGTATGGGACATGGCAAGGTTCCTCAAAGGGCGGCCGCGAGCGCGGCCGGTTCGCGGATGCGCAACTGCGCGTAGGCGCCGCGTTCGTCGTCGGCGAGCGGCACGACGTACGGTTCGACCGGCCGCTTCTCGCTGCGCATCGCGCCCTCGGCATCCTTGCGCAACCACGTGTGGCAGAACCATTCGGCGTCGTTGCGGTGCGGAAAATCGACGCGATGGTGGTACAGGCCCCAGCGGCTTTCGGTGCGGAACAGCGACGCGCGCGCGGCCATTTCGGCGCAATCGCGGATCGCGCGCACTTCGGCCGCACGCATCAGTTCGTGCGGATTGTCGGCCTTGATTTCTTCGATATCCTCAATAATTCCGTCAAAACGTTGTAGCCCGATCTCCATCTTGCGCGTCACCTTCGGCGGTTGCAGGTAGTCGTTCACCATCCGGCGCAGCTTGTACTCGACCTGCGCCGGCGCCAGCCCGCGTTCGCGCAGCAGCGGTGCGAGCACGCGGGTGCGCTCGGCGTTGACCTGTTGGTCGTCCACCGGCGCGTGGTCGCGGCCGGCCACGTAGTCAGCTGCGTTTTGTCCGGCGAACCAGCCGTACGTGAATGCCCCGAGCATGTAGTTGTGCGGGACGGCCGCCATGTCGCCGGCCGCGTAAAGCCCCGGCACGGTCGTCTCGGCACGTGCGTTCACGTACACGCCCGACGCGCTGTGGCCGCTGCAGAAGCCGATCTCGGAGATGTGCATCTCGACCATCTGGCTGCGGTAGTCGGTGCCGCGCCCCGCATGGAAGCGGCCGCGGCTGGGCCGTTCGTTGGTATGCAGGATCTGCTCGATGGTCCTGATCGTCTCTTCCGCGAGATGGTCGAGCTTCAGGAACACGGGGCCGTTGCCGCTCTGCAGTTCCTGGTAGAACTCCCACATCATCTGGCCGCTCCAGTAGTCGCATTCGATGAAGCGTTCGCCCTTGCCGTTCGCGGTGAAGCCGCCGAGCGGGCCGGTCACGTACGCGCACGCCGGGCCGTTGTAATCTTTGATCAGCGGATTGATCTGGAAGCATTCGAGGTTCGCGAGCGCGGCGCCCGCGTGATAGGCCATCGCGTAGCCGTCGCCCGCGTTGGTCGGGTTCTCGTACGTGCCCATCAGGTAGCCCGATGCCGGCAGGCCGAGGCGGCCGGCCGCGCCGCAGCAGAGGATCACGGCCTTCGCGCGGATCACGTGGAAGTCGGCGGTGCGGCAGTCGAAACCGAGCACGCCGCTCGCGCGGCCTTGTGCGTCGGTCAGCACGCGCGTCGCGACGATCCGGTTCGTGATCGCGATGCGTGCGCGCTTCAGTTGCCGGTACAGCACCTTCTTGATGTCGTGTCCCTCCGGCATCGGCAGCACGTACGAGCCCATGTGATGGACCTTCTTCACCGCGTAGTCGCCGGTGCCGTCCTTCTCGAACTTCACGCCCCAGCGGTCGAGCTGCTCGATCGTCGTGAAGCTGTGCGTCGCATACGCGTACACGGCTTCCTGGTCGACGATCCCGTCGTTGGCGATCGTGATCTCGCGCGTGTATTGCTCGGGCGTCGCATGACCGGGGATCACCGCGTTGTTCAGGCCGTCCATCCCCATCGAGATCGCGCCGCTGCGTTTCACGTTGGCCTTCTCGAGCAGCAGCACGCGCAGCGACGGATCGCGCTCCTTCGCCTTGATGGCCGCCATCGGGCCGGCCGTGCCGCCGCCGACCACGACGACGTCGTATTCATGCACATGGGTATTCATCGCGGGCTCCTTGCAGGTTTGCGCGCCTTTTGCCGGTCGACGCGCAACCGGTACTGGAAGGCGTCGCCGCGGAAGTAGAGGTATTCGTAGTCGATCGGCGCGCCCGACGCGTCGTGCGTGAGGCGCTCGATGCGCAGCACGGGGCTGCTTTCCTCGACGTGCAGCGCGTCGACGATTTCGTCGTCCGCGAGGATCGCGTCGATCGACACGTCGGCATGGCCGAGCGGGATGCCGCAGTCGTTCTCGAGGATCAGGAAGATGTCGCGGGTCGCGAGATCGGCGCCCGCGAGGCGCTTGCCGAGCGCTTCGGGCACCCAAGTCTGTTCGAGCGACACGGGTTCGCGGTTCAGCAGCCGCACGCGATGGATCTCGACGAGCGGCGCGCCTTCCTGCACGTTCAGCTTCGTCGCGAGATGGCGATCGGCCTTCACGGTGCGCAGGCTGTGCAACTGGTTGACGATCTCGTAGCCCATCGACGACATCGCCTCGGCAAAACCCTGCAGCGACGTCACGTTCTGGAACGCCTTCGGCTTCGACACGAACGTGCCCTTGCCGTGCAGCTTGAACAGCAGGCCTTCCTTCTGCAGGTCGCCGAGCGCCTGGCGCACCGTGATGCGGCTAACGTCGAACATCGCGCAGAGCTCGTGCTCGGACGGCATCCGGCTGTGCGGCGCGTAGGTGCCGTCGAGAATGCGCGCGCGCAGCGTGTCCTTGATCTGCACGTAGAGCGGGGCCGCGGACAGCGGCACGACGTTGGGTGGGGTCATCGGTCAACTTGTTATGACAAGATGGGCCGAGTGTAGCCAGCGTCATTGCGCGCCCCAACCAACTATTTGTGATTTCGAATTTCCCGTTGCGGAAAAGCGGGAGCGGGGCGAGCGGATGATCCGACCCTTGTGGGCCGCGTGGAATCGCCGACAATAAAAATCCGCGGCCCATACGCCGCGCATGTCGATTTCCCGCTGCGTCGCCCGTCGTATCGATATCGACCGGGCAGTGCGCCGCGCCATGCGCTCGCCACCCGGTTTTCCGCGAATGGTGCAACCAACGAGGAGAGGCCATATGACACGCCACATGCCGGATTCCCGATACCGCTGGGTGATCGTCGCCGCGGGCGGCTTGATGGGCTGCGTCGCGATCGGCGCGATGTTCTCGTTGCCGGTGTTCCTGCGATCCATCGCGCGCGATACAGGCTGGTCGATGACCGGCATTTCCGCGGCGATGACGCTCGGCTTCATCGCGATGGCGTTCGCCAGCATGGCGTGGGGCAGCCTGTCGGACCGCGTCGGCACGCGGCCCGTCGTCATCGCGGGCGCCGTGCTGTTGTCGGCGAGCCTGGCGTTGGCGAGCCGCGCGCCGTCGCTGCTCGTGTTCCAGTTGACCTTCGGCCTGGCCGTGGGCAGTGCGACGGCCGCGATATTCGCACCGATGATGGCGTGCGTGACCGGCTGGTTCGACACGCACCGCAGCCTCGCGGTATCGCTCGTGTCGGCCGGCATGGGGATGGCGCCGATGACGATGGCGCCGCTGGCCGCCTGGCTCGTGTCGGTGCGCGACTGGCGCACGTCGATGCTGCTGATCGCCGCGCTGGCGGCCGTCGTGATGATCCCGGTGTCGCTGCTGGTGCGCCGGGCGCCCGCGCTCGATCCTGCATCCGCCCACGCGGCGCCTGCGCCTGCGTCGGCCGGCGCGCCCGCCGCGATGTCGGTCGCGGATGCGCTGCGTTCGCCGCAGTTCATGGTGTTGGTGCTGACCAATTTCTTCTGCTGCGCGACCCATTCGGGCCCGATCTTCCATACGGTCAGCTACGCGGTGACCTGCGGGATTCCGCTGATCGTCGCGGTATCGATCTACAGCGTCGAAGGGCTGGCGGGCATGGGCGGCCGGATCGCGTTCGGGGTCCTCGGCGATCGCCTCGGCGCGAAGCGCATGCTGGTGGCGGGGCTGCTCGCGCAGGCGCTCGGCGCGCTCGGCTACTACTTCGTGCGCACGCTCGACGGCTTCTACGCGGTCGCGACGCTGTTCGGCTTCATCTATGCGGGCGTGATGCCGCTGTATTCGGTGCTCGCGCGCGAGAATTTTCCGCTGCGGATGATGGGCACCGTGATCGGCGGCTGCGCGATGGCCGGCAGCCTCGGGATGGCCGCGGGCCCGGTCGCCGGCGGGCTGATCGTCGATGCGTTGGGCAGCTACGGCTGGCTGTACCTCGGCTCGTTCGCGATCGGGCTCGGCGCGTTCCTGATCGCGACGATGTTCCGCCCGTTCGCGAAGGCGCAGCCGGAAACGGTGACGGCGTAAGCGGGCAACGGAAGCAGGGCGGCTGGCGTTTTTGCCGGGTCGGCAGGCGCCTGCTGGATCGTCGTGGATAAGAAAATGGCCCGGACCTCACCTCCGTCGGGAGGCGTCCGAACGGCGCTCAGCCTGCTGCGGCGCAGCAGAGCGGCAAGTGACGGCGATCGGCGCGCATGCGCTGCGATTCGGCCCCTAAAAATACAATATCGAGCATGTATTCGAAGGGCCTGTCATACCGGCGTCACCCTGCTAGAATTCGGCCTGCCGCATTGTTCCGATTGACTGATGAGATTGCTTGACGCCCTGGTCGAACAACGTATTGCCGCCGCCGCCGCGCGGGGCGAGTTCGACGATTTGCCGGGTACCGGCGCGCCGCAGGCGCTGGATGACGACCTGCTCGTGCCCGAGGAGGTGCGGGTGGCCAACCGTATCCTGAAGAACGCGGGCTTCGTGCCGCCGGCCGTCGAGCAACTGCGCGCGCTGCGCAACCTGCACGACGAAGTGCAGGCGGTCAGCGACCGTGCCGCGCGCTGCCGGCTGCAGGCGAAGATCCTCGCGCTCGACATGGCGCTCGAATCGCTGCGCGGCGGCCCGATGGTGATGCCGCGCGACTACTGCCGGCGCATCGCGGAACGCCTGTGCGAGCGCGGGCTCGACGAAGCGTCCGCCGAAGCGGGGCCGATGTGACGTCCGACGCGCTGCACGACGCAGCTCGCTCGGCAGCCGCCGCGGCCACTGATCCCGCCGCCGATTCTCCCATTCAAGAAACCGCGTCCGCATCGGCGCGCGACCTACATTTCATGCGTCTTGCACAAGCCGCCGCCGAAGAGGCGCGCGCGGCCGGCGAAGTGCCGGTCGGCGCGGTGCTCGTGCGTGGCGACGAAGTGATCGCCCGCGGCTTCAATCATCCGATCGGCGGGCACGACCCGTCCGCGCATGCCGAAATGGCCGCGCTGCGCATGGCGGCGCAACATCTGCAGAATTACCGGATGCCCGGCTGCGAGCTGTACGTGACGCTCGAGCCATGCCTGATGTGCGCTGGCGCGATCATGCACGCCCGCATCGCGCGGGTGGTCTATGGCGCGGCCGACCCGAAGACGGGCGCGTGCGGCAGCGTGATCGACGCATTCGCGAATCCGCAGCTGAACCACCACACCGAAGTGACCGGCGGCGTGCTCGCCGACGAGTGCGGCGCCGCGCTGAAGTCGTTCTTCGCCGAGCGCCGGCGCGCGTTGCGCGAGGCGCGGCTTGCCCGCGACGCTGAATCCGGCGCGTCATAGGCCACCTCTTGCCGCCCGCGGCGTCCCGGGCGTGCACGGTTTTCGTGAACCGGACCCGGTTCGGACCCTCTAAGCAGGTTTGACGACCCCGATACCTTTCGCCATGTCCTTCCAGCCCGCTGCGTCCTACACCATCCGCCTGCTGGCGCCGTCCGGCTATCCGCACGACCCCGACGCGATCAACCGCGCGCTCGAGCGCCTCAGCACCGCGCAGCAGCGCATCGAGAACATCGAGGCGACGCAGCGGCGCTTCCAGCGTTTCGGCGGCACCGACGGCGAGCGGGCAGGCGACCTGAACCGCCTCGCCGATCCCGGGCGGCCGCTGCCGGACATCGCGCTCGCGGTGCGCGGCGGCTACGGCGCCGCGCGCATCCTGCACGGGCTCGACTATCGCGGGCTCGAACGCCGGCTGCGCGACCAGCCGATCGCACTCGTCGGTCACAGCGATTTCACGGCGATCCAGCTGGCGCTGTACGCGAAGGCGCGCATCAAGACGTTCGGCGGTCCGATGCTGTCGGCGGATTTCGGCGCCGAAACGCCGAGCGACTTCACGATGCAGCATTTCTGGCAGACGCTGACGCAGCCCAGCACGACGATCGTCGCCGATGCACCGCAGGTGCAGACGGCGAACGTGACGGGCACGCTGTGGGGCGGCAACCTCGCGATCCTCACGTCGCTGGTCGGCACGCCGTACATGCCCGACATCGAGGGCGGCATCCTGTTCATCGAAGACGTCAACGAGCAGCCGTTCCGGATCGAGCGGATGATCTATCAACTGCACCTGTCGGGGCTGCTCGCGCGGCAGCAGGCGCTCGTGCTCGGCCAGTTCACCGGCGCGCGGCCGTTCGAGTACGACAACGGCTACGACATGCAGGCGATGATCGACCAAGTGCGCGCGGTGGTCGGGATTCCGGTCGTCACCGGGCTCCAGTTCGGCCATGTGCCCGACCTGTTGACGCTGCCGTTCGGCGCACAGGCGCAGTTGGTCGCGAACGCGCACGGGTTCCGGCTGACGCTGTCGGACTATCCGCATCTCGGCTGATGCCGGCGCCGGCGCGATCGATCGAAAGGCGGGGCTCCCCGCCTTTTTCTTTATGTAAGCGCGCAACTAACGGTCCATATTTTTCGTCGACGTCGACATGATTTTCGCCCGGATGTGCACCATTTTTGTCAACAAAATGACCGGGAGGGTATACGTCCAGAAGTGCCTCCGTCTTGCCTGTCTGGCTTGCCGTGCATGGATTTCGTGCGCATTGCACCGAATGAGAACACGCTGGCGCACGCCGATTGTGCGAAATGCCGCAAAAGAATTGTTGACAATCTTTATGTCCGCCCTAGGATGAGGACCATCACACGATGCAGATCATGAACGAGCCCGATTCCACTCCGTCCGGTGCAGCCGGCCCCGAAGCGATCGCCGAGCGGATTCGCACCGCGATCCTCGAGCATCGGCTCGCGCCGGGCGCGAAGCTGACGGAGGCGCAGCTCTGCGACGTGTTCGGCGTGAAGCGCGGGACGATCCGCCAGGCGCTCGCGCAGCTCGCGACCGACAAGCTGGTCGACCTCGAGCCGAACCGCGGCGCGTTCGTCGCGAGCCCGACGCTGCAGGACGTGCACGAGGTGTTCGAGATGCGCCGGATCATCGAGCTTGCCGTGGTCGAACGGCTCGCGACCGGCCCCGGCGCCAGGCGGCTGAAGGGCGTCGCCGCGCTGATCGACAAGGAGCGCAAGGCGTTCGAGCGGCACGACTTCGCGGCATGGATTCGGCTGTCGGGCGAATTCCACACGGCGCTCGCGACGCTGATGGGCAATGCGACGCTCAGCGAGTGCCTCGAAGGGCTCGTCGCACGCTCGACGCTGATGTCGGCGCTGTACGAATCGCACGGGCGCAGCCCGTGCTCGTGCGACGACCACGACGAGATCCTCGCCGCGCTGGAGGCGGGCGATCCGAAGCAGGCGGTCACGCTGATGGCGCGCCACCTGCAGCATGTCGAACTGAAGATGCTGGACCGGCCCGCGCAAGGGCAGGTCGATTTGCGCGAAGTGTTCGGCGGCGCCTGAGCGGCGACGCGAACCCGGCCGCGCGCCACACGACGAGCGCAATGCAGGCCTGCGGTGTTTGCCGCGGGCCGCTGGTCCGACTCCGGGCGATGATCCGGAGCGATATCGATGACGGTGGAGCGGCCTGGCGGCCGCGTCAAGGAGAAGTCATGGCTCAGTTCAGTGTGGCGCACGACAGCGCCTATCCGGCGGAAGAAGGCGGCGAGGGCGGCGGTCCGGCACTGCCGGATGGTTACAGCGAACGTCTGTACAACGAAGATTTGGCACCCCTTAAAAATCAGACATGGGGTTCGTACAACATCTTCGCGTTCTGGATGTCGGACGTGCACAGCGTCGGCGGCTACGTGTTCGCGGGCAGTCTGTTTGCGCTCGGGCTGACGAGCTGGCAAGTGCTGATCGCGCTGATCGTCGGCATCGGCCTCGTGAACGCGCTGTGCAACCTGATCGCGCGGCCGAGCCAGCAGATCGGCGTGCCGTACCCGGTCGCGTGCCGCGCGACCTTCGGCGTGCTCGGCGCGAACGTGCCGGCCGTGATCCGCGGGCTGATCGCGATCGCGTGGTACGGCATCCAGACTTATCTCGCGTCGAGCGCGCTCGTGATCGTCGTGCTGAAATTCTTCCCGCAATGGCTGCCGTATGCGGACGTCCATCGCTACGGCTTCCTCGGGCTGTCGGCGGTCGGCTGGGCCGGCTTCATGCTGCTGTGGGTGCTCCAGGCGTTCGTGTTCTGGAACGGCATGGAGACGATCAAGAAGTTCATCGACTTCGCGGGCCCGGCCGTCTATGTCGTGATGTTCATCCTGGCCGGTTACATGGTGTGGCGCGCGGGCTGGCGCAACATCGGCATCAACCTCGGCGGCGTCAAGTATTACGGCGCGGAAGTGATTCCGGTGATGATCACCGCAGTGTCGCTCGTCGTGTCGTACTTCTCCGGGCCGATGCTGAACTTCGGCGATTTCTCGCGCTACTGCCGCTCGTTCGGCGACGTGAAGCGCGGCAATTTCTGGGGGCTGCCGGTCAACTTTCTCGCGTTCTCGCTCGTCACGGTGATCACCACCGCCGCGACGCTGCCGGTGTTCGGCGAACTGATCACCGACCCGGTCGCGACGGTCGGCCGCATCGACCATCCGACCGCGGTGATCCTCGGCGCGCTGACGTTCACGATCGCGACGATCGGCATCAACATCGTCGCGAACTTCGTATCGCCCGCGTTCGATTTCTCGAACGTCGCGCCGCGCCTGATCAGCTGGCGCGCAGGCGGGATGCTCGCCGCCGTCGCGTCGATCTTCATCACGCCGTGGAACCTGTTCAACAACCCGGCCGTGATCCACTACACGCTCGACGTGCTCGGCGCGTTCATCGGCCCGCTGTACGGCGTGCTGATCGCCGATTTCTACCTCGTCAAGCGTGGCCGCCTCGTGCGCGACGACCTGTACACGATGTCGGAAAGCGGCGCCTATTGGTACACGGGCGGCGTGAACCGCCGCGCGCTCGCCGCGCTGCTGCCGGCCGCGGTGATCGCGGTGGTCTGCGTGATGGTGCCGGGCTGGCAGGCCCTCGCGAATTTCTCGTGGTTCATCGGCGCGGGGCTCGGCTTCGTGTTCTACCGGCTGCTCGCGAGCGCGAAGGCGTAAGGAGCATGCGATGAAGATCCGACTGATCAATCCGAATACGACGCAGCGGATGACCGACGCGATGGGCCGCTGCGCGCGCGAGGTCGCGGCCGCCGGCACCGAGATCGTAGCCGTGAGCCCGCCGATGGGGCCGCCGTCGATCGAAGGGTATTACGACGAGGCGCTCGCGACGCCGGGGCTGCTCGCCGAGATCGCGCAGGGCGAGCGCGACGGCTGCGACGCGTACGTGATCGCGTGCTTCGGCGATCCGGGCCTGTATGCGGCGCGCGAGCTCGCGCGCGGCCCGGTGATCGGCATCGCCGAGGCTGCGATGCATGCGGCGAGCGTGCTCGCGCCGGGCTTCTCGGTCGTCACGACGCTCGCGCGTACCTGCGGGATGGCGTGGCACCTCGCGGAGCGCTACGGGATGAAGCGGTTCTGCCGCAACGTGCGCGCGACCGACGTCGCGGTGCTCGAACTTGACCGGCCCGGCTCGGCCGCGCGCCGGATCATCGTCGACGAATGCCGGCGCGCGCTCGACGAGGATGGCGCCGATGCGATCGTGCTCGGCTGCGCGGGGATGGCCGAATTCGCGCACGAGATCGAGCAGCAGATCGGCGCGCCGGTGGTCGAGGGCGTCACGGCGGCCGTCAAATGGGCCGAAGCGCTGGTCGCGCTGCGCCTCGCGACCGCGAAGCGCGGCGACTACGCGCGGCCGCTGCCGAAGCGCTACGACGGCGCGTTCGCCCGCTTCAGCCCGCCGGACGGGGCGGCGGCGGAACCTCCGCCGAATTTGCCGCAACCGCACATACACACCGTCTGACACGCACTATCTGCGCCGCTGTATGGGCGCGTATGAACGTTTTCGCTACACTGGGCCGTCATCGCATCGGCTGGTGCGGCCGCCTCCGGCACCGCGCAGTCGATGCGAACCCATTATTCGCGCCCGCTCGTTCAGCGCGCTCATTCAGCCCGCTTATTTAGCCTGCTTTCGCCGCACTTCGAACCATGCCACTCGATCCCAACTATCCCCGCGACCTGATCGGCTACGGCCGCCATCCCGTGCAGGCGAACTGGCCGGGGCGCGCCCGCGTCGCCGTGCAATTCGTGCTGAATTACGAGGAGGGCGGCGAGAACTGCGTGCTGCACGGCGATCCGGGCTCCGAGCAGTTCCTGTCCGAAATCGTCGGCGCGGCCGCGTATCCGGACCGCCACATGAGCATGGAATCGATCTACGAATACGGGTCGCGGGCCGGCGTGTGGCGCATCCTGCGCGAATTCGAGAAGCGCGGGATGCCGCTGACGGTGTTCGGCGTCGGCATGGCGATCGAGCGTCATCCGGAGCTCGCGCGTGCGTTCGTCGAACTCGGCCACGAGATCGCGTGCCACGGCTGGCGCTGGATTCACTACCAGAGCATGACGCCGGAACTCGAAGCCGAGCACATGCGCCTCGGGATGGAAGCGATCGAGCGCGTGACGGGCGAGCGCCCGCTCGGCTGGTATACCGGCCGCGACAGCCCCAACACGCACCGCCTGGTCGCCGAATACGGCGGCTTCCTGTACGACTCCGACAACTACGGCGACGACCTGCCGTTCTGGATGGACGTCGAAGTATCGGGCGGCCGCACGTCGCCGCAACTGATCGTGCCGTATACGCTCGACACGAACGACATGCGTTTCGCGACGCCGCAGGGCTTCAATACCGGCGATCACTTCTTCGATTACCTGCGCGATGCGTTCGACGTGCTGTACGCGGAGGGCGACGAGGCGCCGAAGATGCTGTCGATCGGCATGCACTGCCGGCTGCTCGGCCGGCCGGGCCGGTTCCGCGGGCTGCAGCGGTTCCTCGATCACATCGAGAAGCACGATCGCGTATGGGTGACGCGCCGTGTCGATATCGCGCGTCACTGGCGTGAACATCATCCGTATCAGCCCAATCATCGAAACGAAGGGAAAGCATGAAGGCGATGCGCTACACGTTGGAACAACTGAACACGATGGCGCCGAGCGCATTCGTCGCGGCGCTGTCCGGGATCTTCGAACATTCGCCGTGGGTGGCCGAGGTCGCCGCGGGCCAACGGCCGTTCGCGAGCATCGATGCGTTGCACCAGACGATGTCGAATGCGGTGGAAACCGGCGGCGAAGCGCGCCAGCTCGCACTGATCAACGCTCACCCGGAACTGGCCGGCAAGGCCGCCGTGCGCGGCGAGCTGACGGCCGAGTCGACCCGCGAGCAAAGCGGCGCGGGCCTCGACCAGTGCACGCAGGAAGAGTTCGACAAGCTGCTGACGCTGAACCGCACGTATCGCGAGAAATTCGGCTTCCCGTTCATCCTCGCGGTGCGCGGCTATGACCGCCACGGCATCATCGCGAACTTCGAGTCGCGCGTGAATCATTCGCGCGCCGAGGAGCTGCGCGCGAGCCTCGACCAGATCTACCGGATCGCGCGCTTTCGCCTCGACGACCTGATCGACGCCTGACACCGCCGCCTGACACCACAATACGGCCCGCTGCGTCGCGGCGGCCCGATCGTCTCACTGAAACAAGGAAACATCATGGCTGTTCCGCTTCTCGATCCGAACGCACCCGATTTCACGCGGCGCTACGTGAATCTTGCCGACCCGCGTCTCGGTGCGCAGGCGCTCGAGGCCAGCGACGATTTCTTCGCGCCGAAGGACCGGATGCTGAACCCCGAGCCGGCCGTCTTCATCCCCGGCAAGTACGACGACCACGGCAAGTGGATGGACGGCTGGGAAACGCGCCGCAAGCGCACGACCGGCTACGACTGGTGCATCGTCAAGCTCGCGCGCCCGGGCGTGATCAAGGGCTTCGACATCGACACGAGCCACTTCACCGGCAACTTCCCGCCGGCGGCCTCGATCGAGGCCGCGTTCGTGGCTGACGGCGCGCCGACGCAGGCGACCGAGTGGGTCGAGATCGTGCCGTCGACGACGCTGCAGGGCAACAGCCATCACTACGTCGAAGCGAACGATGCACGCTCGTTCACGCATCTGCGCGTGAACATCTACCCGGACGGCGGCATCGCGCGCCTGCGTGTGTACGGCCAGCCGCAGCTCGACTGGGCCGGCGCGAGCGCGACCGAGCAGTTCGACCTCGCGGCGATGGAAAACGGCGGTTACGTGGTGGCCGCGAACAACCAGCACTTCGGCGTCGCGTCGAACCTGCTGCTGCCGGGCCGCGGCGTGAACATGGGCGACGGCTGGGAAACGCGCCGCCGCCGCGAACCGGGCAACGACTGGGCGATCATCGCGCTCGCGCAACCGGGCGTGATCCGCAAGATCGAAGTCGATACCGCGTTCTTCAAGGGCAATTACCCGGATCGGTGCTCGATCCAGGCCGCCTATGTGTCGGGCGGCACCGACAGCTCGTTGATCACGCAGTCGATGTTCTGGCCGGTGCTGCTCGGCGAACAGAAGCTGCAGATGGACAAGCAGCACTACTTCGAACACGACATCGCGTCGCTCGGCCCCGTCACGCACGTGCGACTGAACATCATTCCGGACGGCGGCGTGTCGCGCCTGCGCTTGTGGGGGACGCTCGACAAATGAAGACGCTTGCCATCGAACCGCTGACCAGGGAAGCCTTCGCGCCGTTCGGCGACGTGATCGAAACGGCAGGGGCGAAGCAGATCCCGATCAACCTCGGCACGACGATCCGCTTTCACGATCTCGCGAAAGTAGACGTGACCGATGAAGGCGGCCGCACGCTCGTCAACCTGTTCCGCGGCCAGCCGCGCACGCTGCCGTTCGAAGTGAAGATGCTGGAACGGCATCCGCTCGGCAGCCAGGCGTTCGTGCCGCTGAACGACCAGCCGTATCTCGTCGTCGTCGCGCCCGCGGGCGATCTCGATCCGGCGAAGATTCGTGCATTCGTGACGAGCGGCTGGCAGGGCGTCAATTACGCGAAGGGCGTGTGGCATCACCCGCTGATCGCGTTGGGCGGCGTCAGCGATTTCATCGTCGTCGATCGCGGCGGTGACGGGCTGAACCTGAACGAGCAGGATCTGCAGGAGTCGCTGTGGCTCACCGAGGATGCACTGGATGCGGTGACGGCCTGAGTCGGGCTGATCTGATCGTCCGCCTGTCCAAACCCGCGCAACCTGCGCGGGTTTTTTTATGCGCGTCGTTTTCTTGCGAATCAGTTTGACGTGGCCTTGCGCGTATCGCGCGAACCCTGGCCGCTGCGCTGTCGATTCGCGACCGGCGCATGCTGCGCCATCAGCCCGGCGACCCGGTCGACGAACACACGCAGCGTCGCGCTGACATGCCGGTTCGGCGGGAACGCGGCATACATCGGCATCGGTTCGAGTTGCCACGGCTCGAATAGCGGCACCAGTTCGCCGCTGTCGCGCGTGCTATCGTGCCCGCATCGCCACCATACGACGTCCGGTTCCGGGCGCGATCCTCCGATGAGCCAGCCTGAAAACGACCTCGCGGTCCTGCTGCGCACGATGCGGCCCGAACTGCATCCGGGCGCGTTCGCGTTCATCTCGCTGCCGCACGGCGCCGACGTATCGGTATCCGAAGTGATCGCGACGTTCCGCGAAGCGGAAGGGCTGACGGTCGTGGTCGACGAGGAGGCGGCCGCGCGTCGTGGCTGGCCGGTGCTGTTTCGCGCCGCCTGGATCACGCTGACCGTGCATTCCGACCTCGCGGCCGTCGGCCTCACGGCCGCATTCGCGCGGGCGCTCGGCGCGGCCGGTATCAGCTGCAACGTGATGGCCGCCGCGTACCACGATCACATTTTCGTGCCGTTCGACGACGGCCCGCGCGCACGCGACGTACTCGTCGCACTGCAGCGCGACACGATGCGCGCGTAGCCCGCGAAGGGCATGCCGCGCAGGCAAAAAAACGGGCCCGTGTGACCGGGCCCGCGAACGGAGAGAATGACGCCGGCGAATGACTTCCGGCGCCTGACTGGCGGCTTACTTGACCGCGCCGCCCTCGAACCAGGCGGCGAGTTTCGTCCGCTCGTCGTCGGTCATGTGCGTGACGTTGCCGATCGGCATCGCCTTCAGGCGCACGGCCTGATCGTAGATGCGCTGCGCGTTCTTCGACACTTCGTCCGGCGTGTCGAACATCACGCCCGCGGGCGCGCTGCCCATCAGCGTCGGCTTGGCCGAGTGGCACTCGACGCAGCGCTGCTGCAGGATCGGCATGATGTCGTTGATCACGATCTTCGGTGCGTTGGCCGCTTGCGCTTCCGGGGCGACCGGCTTCGGCATCGTCCACACCAGCGCGCCCGACAGCAGCGCGACGCCGCCGATCGGCAGGTACCACAGCTGCTTGCCGCGGTGACGCATCACGAAGAACTGGCGAATCAGCGCGCCGGCCAGCATGATCAGCACGAGCACGACCCAGTTGAACTTGTTCGTGTACGTCATCGCATAGTGGTTCGACAGCATCGCGAACACGACCGGCAGCGTGAAGTACGTGTTGTGCACCGAGCGCTGCTTGCCGCGCTTGCCGTAGATCGGGTTCGGTTCCTCGCCCTTGAGCATCTTGTCGACCATCTTGCGCTGGCCCGGGATGATCACGAAGAACACGTTCGCCGACATGATCGTCGCGAGCATCGCGCCGACGATCAGGTAGGCAGCACGGCCCGAGAAGATGTGGCACGCGAGGTATGCCGCGACGACGACGTAGAGGCCGACGCAGATGCCGAGCACGCGATCGTTGGTGCCGAGAATGCGGCACAGCGAGTCGTAGACGATCCAGCCGGCCGCGAGGAAGCCGAGCGCGGACGCGACGGCGACGACCGGGCCCATGTCGAGCACGTTCTTGTCGATCAGGTACGTATTCGGGGCAAGCAGGTACAGCACGAAGAACAGCGTGAAGCCCGACAGCCACGTCGTGTACGACGGCCACTTCGACCAGTGCAGGTCATCGGGCATTTCCGGCGGGGCGACCGTGTACTTCTGCATGTTGTAGAAACCGCCGCCGTGGACGTGCCACAGCTCGCCGAACACCCCGCGCTTGCGCTGGTTCGGGTCGGTCGGCGGTTTCAGGCTGTTGTCGAGCGCGACGAAATAGAACGACTCGCCGATCCACGCAATGGCGACGATGACGTGCAGCCATCGCAGCGCGAGGTTCAGCCAGTCGGTGATGAAGCCTTCCATGAAACTCCTCCAGACTCAGATCGTTTGTCTTGATGCAGGCGCTGCTTCGATTGTCAGCTGCCGCGATAGGTGCTGTACGACCACGGCGACACGAGCAGCGGCACGTGGTAGTGCGAGCCGGTGTCGGCGATGCCGAAGCGGAGCACGACGCGGTCGACGAAGCGGGGTTCGGGCACCTTCACGCCGAGCGCCGCGAAGTAGTCGCCGGCATGGAATACGAGTTCGTATTCGCCGGCGGCGAGCGCCGCGCCTTCGAGCAGGGGTTCGTCGCAGCGGCCGTCGCTATTGGTCAGCACGGTCTTGATCGCGCGGCGCGATTCGCCGTCCAGCGCGTAGAGGTCCACCTTGATGGCAGCGCCGGGGCGACCGTGTGCCGTATCGAGTACGTGGGTAGTGAGCTTTCCCATTCGTTATTCCTTGTGTGAATGCGAGGTTCGGCGGCGACTCGATCCATGACTGTGCGGCGGATCGAGGCTCCACGTCACGTGGCTACATACCCGTCGGCGAGAGTGAAGCGAGCGCCGTGCAGGCATTGTAAAAAGGTTCCCCACGCAAATACGGGCGCGATATCGAAGATAATGCGCCGCGCATGAGCGGCTGTCGACGGCCCGCCGGACAGGGCTTCGCGCGCCGGTTGCGAGCGCCCGGTGGGGCGGCGGGCGGCGTACCATACCAAATCCCTGAAGGGCGGTATTCCGGATCGCGTATTGTGCGCGGCACGCGCTTGGGCGATCCTCCCGCCGTGCGCGTCGGCCGGTGGCCGGCGCGTACCCCGAAGACGGCGAGCACGCCGGGTAACCGGGCCAGGGCGTTCGAACGGACGCAGGCACCGGGGCGTGCCGCGATTCAGCGTTCGAACGGCAGTGTGACCGCTTCCAGGGCAGCCCCTGGAGGCAGACCGACGCGGAGAACGCATGAATCTCGAGCAGCACGCTGGCGCACGCGCGCCGAACCCTTCCTCATCCCGCCCGAAAACCCTGCTGGTCAAGCACGCCGACGTGCTCGTGACCATGGACGACACGCGCCGCGAGCTGCGCGACGCGGGGCTCTACATCGAAGACAACCGGATCGTCGCGGTCGGCCCGAGCGCCGAGCTGCCCGACACGGCCGACGAAGTGCTCGACCTGCGCGGCCACCTGGTGATCCCGGGGCTCGTGAACACGCACCACCACATGTACCAGAGCCTCACGCGCGCGGTGCCGGCCGCGCAGAACGCCGAGCTGTTCGGCTGGCTCACGAACCTCTACCGGATCTGGGCGCACCTGAGCCCCGAGATGATCGAGGTGTCGACGCTCACCGCGATGGCCGAGCTGCTGCAGTCGGGCTGCACGACGTCGAGCGATCATCTGTACATCTACCCGAACGGCAGCCGGCTCGACGACAGCATCGGCGCCGCGCAGCGGATCGGCATGCGCTTTCACGCGAGCCGCGGCGCGATGAGCGTCGGCCAGCGCGACGGCGGGCTGCCGCCCGATTCGGTCGTCGAGCGCGAACCCGACATCCTGCGCGACGCGCAGCGCCTGATCGAGACCTATCACGACGAAGGCCGCTACGCGATGCTGCGCGTGGTGGTCGCGCCGTGCTCGCCGTTCTCGGTGAGCCGCGAGCTGATGCGCGACGCGGCCGTGCTCGCGCGCGAATACGGCGTGTCGCTGCATACGCACCTCGCGGAGAACGTCAACGACATTGCGTACAGCCGCGAGAAGTTCGGGATGACGCCCGCCGAATATGCGGAAGATCTCGGCTGGGTCGGCCACGACGTGTGGCACGCGCACTGCGTGCAGCTCGACGATGCGGGCATCGGCCTGTTTGCACGCACCGGCACGGGCGTCGCGCATTGCCCGTGCTCGAACATGCGCCTGGCGTCAGGCATCGCGCCGGTGAAGAAGATGCGGCTCGCGGGCGTGCCGGTCGGCCTCGGCGTCGACGGTTCCGCGTCGAACGACGGCGCGCAGATGGTGGCCGAGGTACGCCAGGCGCTGCTGCTGCAGCGGGTCGGCTTCGGGCCCGACGCGATGACCGCGCGCGAAGCGCTCGAGATCGCGACGCTCGGCGGTGCGAAGGTGCTGAACCGCGACGACATCGGCGCGCTGAAGCCCGGCATGGCGGCGGATTTCGCCGCGTTCGACCTGCGTCAGCCGCTGTTCGCGGGCGCGCTGCACGATCCGGTCGCGGCGCTCGTGTTCTGCGCGCCGTCGCAGACGGCGTACACGGTGGTGAACGGGAAGGTGGTGGTGCGGGAAGGGCGGCTCGCGACGCTCGATTTGCCGCCGGTGATCGAGCGTCACAACGCGCTGGCGCAGGCGCTCGTGGAAGCGTCGCGCTGACGCGTCGGCGGGGAGGTCGCGCAGCACGTTGCGCAGCGGGGCGCGGCCATTGTGGCCACCACCCGTCGCGCAACGCGCCGTGGTCGCGCGTAACGGCGCGACCGGCGCACGCGTGGTGCGCCGTATGCGACTACGCCTCGATCAGCGTACGGGTGGCTTCGGCGACGAGGCTGCGCAGCCAGCGCACTTCGTCGGAGTAATGGCAGCGTTCGTGCCACAGCTGGTAGTACTGCATCGGCGGGAAGTCGAGCGGCGCCGGCACGACGGACAGCGGCAGGAACTTCGCGTAGTGATCGGCGAATAGCCGCGTGGTCGTGAAGATCAGGTCCGACTTCACGAGCACGTACGGCGCAAGGTTGAAGTACGGCAGCGTGACGACCACGTGGCGCTTGAGCCGTTCGCGCGCGAGATGCACGTCGATCGCGCCGCGCTGGCCGACCGAGTACGGCGTCGGCGCGAGATGCGGCGCGTTCAGGTACTGGTCGAGCGTGAGCCCGCCGCGTTTCGCGAACGGGTGCGTGTTGCTCATCAGGCAGACGATTTCATCGACGAACAGGTTCGACAGATGCAGTTGCTCCGGCGGCTCGGGCCAGTTGCCGACGACGATGTCGAGCTTGCCGTCTTCCAGCGCGAGCTCGTAGTCGAACGCGGGGCCGAGCGAATGAAACTCTAGCGTTGCGTTCGGCGCGGCCAGGCGAAAGCGCTCGACGACGGTCGGCACGAACAGCACGTTCAGGTAGTCGGGGCAGCCGATCCGGTAGCAGCGGATCGACGTGGCCGGGTCGAAGTTGTGCTGCTGGAACTTGATGCGCTCGATTTCGCGCAGCGCGTTCTGCACGGGCTCGAGCAGGCGCAGCCCGTATTCGGTCGGCACCATGCCGGATTTGCCGCGCACCAGCAGCGGATCGCCGGTGATGTCGCGCAGGCGCCGCAGCGCGGCACTGATCGCCGGTTGCGACTGGTTCAGTTTGACGGCCGCGCGCGTGACGCTGCGCTCCATCAACAAGGTGTGCAAGACGCGCAAGAGGTACGTGTCGATCGCCTCGCGTTGCTGACTCATGTTATCTCCGGTTTATATGGCTGGGCTGATCGAGGGGTGGGGTGGGTATATCGTTTTTAATATGAACGAAAATCAGCGTCAAGAGATGGATACCCGCAGGCACGCGCCGGCGGGGCTGCGACACGGGGCCTGAACGGGATGGAATGCGGGGCGCGCGGCGCCGCGCGGACACGCAGGGCGCGCATCCGGATCGCGGCGCGGCGGGTGAGGCGGCGGGCGCGTCAGTCGTCGATGCGCATGCCGACCTTCAGCGTGACCTGCCAGTGCACGACCTGATCGCCCTCGATGTGGCCGCGCGTTTCGGTCACCTGGAACCAGTGCAGGTTGTGCAGCGTCTTGCCGGCTTTCGAGATCGCGTTGCGAATCGCGTCGTCGCTCGATTGCTGCGACGAACCGGTCAGTTCGATCAACTTGTACACGTGGTCGCTCATGATGCCTCCCTGGGATATCGGTCTGTATTGCCGGTGCAAGCCGCGGTCCCGAAGCTGTCCCGAAGCGGTTCCGCTACGGTCCCGCTACAGCGCCGTGCGTGCCCGGCTTCTTGAGTGATAGGTATGATGGGCGGCAAGTGCAACCCATATCGGAGACGAGGAACATCGTGGAAGTCGGATTTTGCGGACCGGGATTGATGGGCGCGCCGATGATTCGGCATTTGCTGGCGGCCGGGCATCGCGTCAGCGTATGGAATCGCTCACGCGACAAGGCCGAGGCGCTGGTGAAGGACGGCGCGCAGGTGGTCGGCACGCCGCGCGAGCTGGCCGAGCGCGTCGAGACGGTGTTCGTGTGCGTGCTCGACGGGCGTGCGGTCGGCGACGTCGTGTTCGGTGAGCACGGGCTGCTTTCCGGCGACGCGAGCACGCGCCGCCTGCAGCGCATCGTCGATCATTCGAGCATTCCGCCCGCCGCCACGCGCGACTACGCGGCGCGCGCGGCCGCACTCGGGGTCGGCTGGGTCGATGCGCCGGTGTCCGGCGGCGTGCCGGGTGCACAGGCCGGCACGCTCGCGGTGATGGCCGGCGGCCGCGCGGCCGATCTCGACGCGGTGCGCCCGCTGATCGACACGTATGCGTCGCGCATCACGCACATGGGCGACGCGGGCGCGGGCCAGACGGCGAAGCTGTGCAACCAGGCGATCGTCACCGCGACGGTGACCGCGATCGCCGAGGCGGTCGGGCTGGCGCAGGCGAGCGGCATCGACGCCGCACGGCTGGCCGAGGCGCTCGCCGGCGGCTGGGCCGATTCGGTGCTGCTGCAGACGTTCGTGCCGCGCATGACGTCGGGTGGCCATCCACCGATCGGCGCGCTGAGTACATTTCAGAAGGATGTCGATGCCATTGCCGACGCCGCGCGCGACACGGGCGCGGTGATGCCCGTGTCGGCCACCGTGCAGCAGGTGCTGAGGCTGGGCGCCGCGCAGGGGCTCGCCGGCGCCGATTTCGCCGCGTTCATCGACATCGTGCGGCCGAACAACGGCCGTCAGCAGGTGTCGTGACGGGCAAGCGGGGCGTGTGAATGGCAGATGGGCCGCGCGGAGGCGGCCCATCGAATGACTGGCGGATCAGCCGAGCGAGCGGGGTGTCGTGTCGCCCGCGTTCTGGCGGCCGAGGCCGCCGCGCAGGCTCGCCTTCGTGCCTGCACCAAACTCGGGCAGGATGCGCGCACGCGCACGGCTCGCGAAGACGAGGAAGCCGAAGCCGTTCGCTTCGTACCAGTAGCCGCCGTTCTCGAGGCCGTCGAGCGGTTGCTCGAGCGCGTTGGCGATCGATTCGATGCAGCGCTTGCGCAGCTCGGCAATGGCCGGATAAGGCGGCTGCGCGCCGCGCACGCTGCACAGGAGCACGTCGAGGCCGGGCAGCACGTGCGCATAGAGGACGGGTTCGTCCTGCGCGCGGGCGCGGGCAATCTTGGTGTCGAGCTGGGCAAACGGTTTCGAGTGGCGCAAGACCGCGAGGAACGACTCCTGGCCATCCTGCGGCGCACGCCGACGTTTTTTCGGGAAGGACATAAACACTCGCCTCAAAAACAATTGCAAGAAATGCGGCACTTTCATGCGACCCACTCCCGGCTATGTACGCCGCATGTCGATCCTTTATAGCACACGAAAATGCTGCATTCGTGCAGTACGACGATCAATGTCTCCCGTCGACCTGCTCGCCATGATCGACACAGCCAGCGTCTTGGCGCCCGTACTGTCGTTTAGTCTCCATCATAGACCTGCTTTTCCCGCGCGTGCATTCGCTCGTCACAAAAAAGTGAGATACGCCGCATGCGGCGGTGCATCGCGCGCGCAATAAAAAGGCCCGCACGGGGCGGGCCTGGCGGGCGGCGCGTGAGGCGCTCAGCGCTGCTTGAGCGAATCGCGGATCTCGCGCAGCAGCACGACGTCTTCCGGCGTCGCGGCCGGCGCGGCTTCTTCCGGCTTGCGCAGTTTGTTGATGAATTTCACCATCAGGAAAATGATGAACGCAAGGATCACGAAATTGATCGCCACCGTGATGAACGAGCCGTAGCCGAATGCGGCGACGCCCGCGGCCTGCAGGTCCTTGAACGAATCGGGATTACCCTTGAACGACGGGGGGATGGTGCCGAGCAGAACGAACTTGTTCGAGAAATCCAGACCGCCGGTCAGCACACCGATGACCGGCATGATGAGGTCCTTCACGACCGAGTCGACGATCTTCGAGAACGCGCCGCCGATGATCACGCCGACGGCGAGATCCATCACGTTGCCCTTGACGGCGAACTCCTTGAATTCCTTGATGATGCTCATGAGCGGCTTTCTCCTGGTTGGGGCGAGGGAGGCGTGCCGCGACGCGCAGGATTGCTTTGCGTCGAATGAGGTCGGTGGCACGCCGATGGCCGCATGATAGCGAACGTGCCCCATTGCCGGTAGTCCATCTTGAAATGATTGACAAATCCGCGCGTCGGGCGCGGCCGGTCATGCAGGCGGGCGTGGCGGGGGAGGCCGGGCGTCGACGCGCACGTCGACGTCCGGTGTGCGGGGGCTCAGGTGTTGTCGTCGGTCCAGCCGTCGTCGTTGCTGCCGAGATCCATCCCGCCGCCGCCGCTGCCGTCGCTCCAGTTGGAATCGTCGCCGCGGCCGAGATCGAAGCCCGGGTCGGCTTCCTGCCTGCGGTGGTCGCCGTCGACGATCACGTCGCGTTCGACCACGCGTTCGCGGCCGCCCGACATCGCTTCGCCGAGCAACACGCCGGTCAGGAGCCCGCCCATGCCGCCGCCGAAACCGCCGCCTTGCTGGATCACGACGGGCGGCTGCTGTTGCGGATAGGGCTGTTGCGGCGGGTAGGGCTGTTGCTGATACGGCTGGCCTTGCGCGCCCGTCATGCGATCGGCTTCCTGCGCGTACACGGAGCCGCTGCCGTTCGCCGGCGCCGCGGGCTGCGCGGCCGGGTCGGGGCGGCCTTCGACGCGCGCCTTCACGCTGGCGTGGCGCTGTTCGAGCTCGTCGACGCGATACGGCGGCACCGGATTCTTGCCGTTCGACAGCGTCTCGACGAGCGTGCGGGCGTCGTTCTCGATCGCTTCGAGTTCGCCGGTCAGCGCCGCGGCGCCGGGCGCCGTCGACAGCTTCGCATCGAGCTTGAGCGGCCGGATGTCGTTCAGCACGTCGGTCGCACGCTTGAGCTGCGTGCGGCGCTCGTCGTCGGCGCGGCCGTTGTCGGCCGTGGTGCGCGCGCGCCGCAGTGTCCAGCGCAGCACCAGCGCGATCACGGCGACGATCAGCCCGAGGCCGATCCACATGCCGGTCGACGGACCGTGCTTCTCGGCCGGCGCGACGGCGGGGGCGAGCCCCGGCTGCAGCGTGCCGGCCTGCGTGGCCGACGGCGGGTTGCCGCTCACGCGCGCGGCGTCGGCGCGAATGCGCGACTCCGTTTGCGCGAAGCGCGACGCGTCGGTGAACTTCAGTTGCGGATCGAGCGATTTGGCGCGCTGCAGTTGCGCGAGCGCGTCGGACGCGCGGCCCTCGCGGTCCAGCACCTGCGCATACAGGTAGCGCGCGTGCGCGTTGTTCGGATGGGCATCGATGACTTGCGACAGCTGCGTGTCGGCTTGCTGCCAGTTACGCTGCGCGATCGATTGCTCGACCTGCTGCAGCGACGGGACCGCAAACGCGGCGGACGACAACAACATCAGCGAGAGGCCGAGTGCGGCGAGAGATTTCTTCATGGTCGAACCGGGCGCACGCGCCCGTCTCCTGACGATCGGTTCGCGCCGCGCGCCCGGGCCGGGGCGCGGCGCGGTGGCCCGCGGCGGGTTACTGCGCGGGCGTATCGAGCTGCTTCTTCAGTGCGGCGAGGCGATCTTCCACCGACGGGCCCTTGTTCAGCGCGGCGAGCTTGTCGTCGAGCGCCTTGCCGCTCGACGTGTCGGCCGAATTGAGGCGTGCGTCCGAGCGTGCGTTCTGCAGCGCGACCTTGTCCTCGAGCTTCTGGAAATCCTCGGACAGGTTCTTGCCGCCGATGCCGCCCAGCGCGCTGGCTGCGACGTCCTTCGCCTGCGCGATTTCCTGCTTCGCCTGCAGGATGTTCGAGCGTGCGTTCAGATCGTTGCGGCGCTGGCGCATGTCGGCGATCTGCCCCTTCAGTTTCTCGACCGACGGCTCGAGCGTCGTCAGCTCGGCCGCGAGCGCGTCGCGCTCGGCTTCCGCGTTCGACTGGGCCGCGAGCGCCTCGCGGGCGAGCGCTTCGTCGCCGCCCTGCAGCGCGCGCTTCGCGCCGTCCTCGTACTTCCTGACCTTGTCGTCGGCCGCATCGCGCTTGCTGCGCTGGGTCGCGACCTGTGCCTCGATTTCGATCAGCGAATTCTCGGCACGGCCGATGCTGTCGTCGAGCTCCCGCACGATCTGCCGTGCGTCGCGCGACGGATCCTGTACCGAATCGGCCGCATCGTTCAGCAGGCCTTTGATCGTGCGCGAAATAGAGTCGAAAAGCGACATGAAATCCTCCGTGGTTGAAAGGCGCCGCGTGACCGCGGCAATGCCCGTCGCGAGCCGGTTCCGGCCCGCGTGAGCCGGCGGATATTACACCACCGGTTCACTTAAATACGGCTTAAACGCGCGAGTTCAAGCGGCTCGCGCATCAGGAGGCCAAACCTTTCGCGACTGAAAGAAATTCGCCCGTGCGTGCCGTATCGCGTGTCCATCATAGGCCGAGGATGCCGACAATACGTTCCGCAAATCACGGCATTGCGGGAATTTTTACAAAAAATCGCGAAGGCGCCCGGTCGATTTCATTAAAATGCGCTGTCACGTCGCGGGAACGGATCGCCGCGCGGCGGGGTCTGTCGACGTGACAGCCGCATCTCGATGCACCCACTCTGATTCATCCGCTTGCATTTCCGCATGCGTCCGAGGGCGCCACGTACGCCCGCCATTCCGACATGCCAATTATCAAACGACCGCCTTCTTCTTCCGACAGGAACGAGCCCCACTACACGCTGCGCCGTTCGCCGTCCGGAGCCTATTACCCCGATGACGACGATCGCGACGACGGCCGCCGCGCGCAGCAGCGCAGTGGCGGTGGAGGGCGCCGGCGCACGTTCGGTTCGCGCGTCGCGCTGTGGTTCGTCGGCCTGTTCGCGACGCTCGCGGTCGTCGGCGCGCTGATCGTCGGCTACGCGCTGGTCGTGATGGCGCCGCAACTGCCGTCGCTCGATGCGCTGACCAATTACCAGCCGAAGGTGCCGCTGCGCGTGTTTACCGCCGATCACGTGCTGATCGGCGAGTTCGGCGAGGAGCGCCGCAGCCTCGTGCGCTTCCAGGACATTCCCGACGTGATGAAGAAGGCC
This sequence comes from Burkholderia sp. E168m22, assembly GCF_001319805.1. Classification (NCBI taxonomy): domain Bacteria; kingdom Pseudomonadati; phylum Pseudomonadota; class Betaproteobacteria; order Burkholderiales; family Burkholderiaceae; genus Burkholderia; species Burkholderia sp. E168m22. The sequence continues at coordinate 178,764 of NZ_BBSK01000022.1, read as the reverse complement.
GTGCTCGCCATCGAGGACTACCGCTTCTACGAGCACGGCGGCGTCGATTTCCTCGGCATCCTGCGCGCGGGCGTGGCCGACCTGATGCACGGCGGCGCGCGCCAGGGCGCGAGCACGATCACGATGCAGGTCGCGCGCAACTTCTTCCTGTCGAGCGAGAAGACCTACACGCGCAAGATCTACGAAATGCTGCTCGCGTACAAGATCGAGAAGGCCCTGACGAAGGACCAGATCCTCGAGCTGTACATGAACCAGATCTATCTCGGCCAGCGTTCGTACGGCTTCGCGGCCGCGGCGCGCGTGTATTTCGGCAAGGACCTGAAGGACATCACGCTCGCGGAAGCGGCGATGCTCGCGGGGCTGCCGAAGGCGCCGTCCGCGTACAACCCGGTCGTCAATCCGAAGCGCGCGAAGGTGCGTCAGGAATACATCCTGAAGCGCATGCTCGACATCGGCTACATCACGCAGCCGCAGTACGACGAGGCGATCAAGGAAGAGATCCACGTGCGCACGCCGGGCAACCAGTACGCGGTGCACGGCGAGTACGTCGCCGAGATGGTGCGGCAGATGATGTACCAGCAGTACAAGGACGAAACCTACACGCGCGGGCTGACCGTCACGACGACGATCAACTCGGCCGACCAGGAAGCCGCGTATCAGGCCGTGCGTCGCGGCATTCTCGACTACGAGCGCCGTCACGGCTATCGCGGCCCCGAAGCGTCGATCAACCTGCCTGCGGCCGGCGACGAACGCGACGAGGCGATCGACGATGCGCTCGCCGATCACCCGGACAACGGCGACCTGCAATCGGCGGTCGTGCTGTCGGCATCGCCGAACGCGGTCGAGGTGCAGTTCGTCGGCGGCGCGACCACGACGATCGGCCCGGCCGGGCTGCGCTTCGTGTCGGCCGCGCTGGGCGCCCGTGCGAACAACGCGCTGCGTATCAAGCCGGGCTCGGTCGTGCGCGTGCTGAAGGACGGCAAGACGGGCTGGCAGGTGGTGCAGCTGCCGCAGGTCGAAGGCGCGCTCGTCGCGATCGCGCCGCAGGACGGTGCGATCCGCTCGCTCGTCGGCGGCTTCGACTTCAACAAGAGCAAGTTCAACCACGTGACGCAGGCGTGGCGGCAGCCGGGCTCATCGTTCAAGCCGTTCATCTACTCGGCGTCGCTCGACAAGGGGCTCGGGCCGGCGACGATGATCAACGACGCGCCGCTGTACTTCCCGCCGAGCGTGCCGGGCGGCACCGCGTGGGAGCCGAAGGACGACGATCAGCCGGACGGCCCGATGACGATGCGCACCGGCCTGCAGCGTTCGAAGAACCTGGTGTCGATCCGGATCCTCGCGTCGATCGGCACGCAGTACGCGCAGCAGTACGTGACGCAGCGCTTCGGTTTCGATCCGGCGAAGACGCCGCCTTACCTGCCGATGGCGCTCGGCGCGGGCCTCGTGACGCCGTTGCAGCTCGCGACCGGCTACGCGGTGTTCGCGAACGGCGGCTACAAGGTCGATCCGTACCTGATCGCCGAAGTCGACGACGCGCGCGGCCAGCCGCTGCAGAAGTCGCAGCCGGTGGTCGCGGGCGGCACGGCGCCGCGCACGATCGAAGGCCGCAACGCGTACGTGATGAACAGCCTGCTGCATTCGGTCGCGACCGCCGGCACGGGCGCGGGCACCAACGCGCTGGGCCGCAACGACCTGCAGGGCAAGACGGGTACGACGAACGATGCGAAGGACGGCTGGTTCGCCGGCTACCAGCAGTCGCTCGTCGCGGTCGCGTGGATGGGCTTCGACCAGCCGAAGAGCCTGGGCAGCCGCGAATTCGGCGCGCAGCTCGCGCTGCCGATCTGGGTGAACTACATGCGCACCGCGCTGAACGGCGTGCCCGAGCAGCAGATGCCGATGCCGGACGGCCTGACGACGATCGACGGCGAGCTGTACTACGCCGATCGCACGCCGGGCAACGGCTTCGTCGCGAACGTCGACATCAACCCGGCGGAGAACGCGATCAGCGCGAACGACGCCCTCGGTTCGGCCGGCGCGGCCGGGCTGGCGCCGCCGCCCGTCACGCCGCAGGAGAAGCAGCAGATCATGGACATGTTCGAGAGCAAGTAGGCGGTGCGCTGTTCTTCAGCCATGCGACGGGCGCCTTCGGGCGCCCGTTTTTTATCCGCGGCCGGCAGCGGAAGACGTCGAATCAGAACGACGCGCAGGCCGGCACGACGGTCATGCCGACCGATTGCTGGTGAAATCGCTGGACGTACGCTTGCCGGATCGCAGCGAGCCGTGTGCGCGTGTCCGGCGTATCGTCGGCGATGATACGGATCACGAAGCTGTCTTCGCGCGTGACGCCACCGGTCGAGCGGTCGCGCCACTGGCCGTGCGTGTCCCAGTAGGTGAGGCCGTCGGGAAAGCGCGGCGTGACCGTGTCGGCGAGGAATGCCGCGCGTTCGGCATCGGTGACGGGACCGCGCCCGGCGATGTCGCGCCCGAACAGCAGGTCGGCCTGCAGCATGCGGCTTTCGCCCGGTTGCGTGCAGGATGCCGGTTGCGCGCCCGAGATGGACGAGGGCGCTGCCGCGCAACCGGCGAGCAGCGCGAGCGCCGCCGCGCATGCGGCCAGCCGCCGCATCTGCCCATTTCGTGACGATCGACCTTCGCGCGTGCAAAACGCTGCGCGCTCAACCACTTGCGTGCGGGTCCGGCGGGTTATCAACAGGGCTGTCAACATAATCTGGGGATAACCCTAGGATGGCCGGCGCAGGCGCACTGCGCGATCAGTGCTGCAGTTGCGCGTGCGCGAGATGCATGCCGAGCGTGGCGGGGTCGGTATTCGTGCCCGACAGCAGCACGCCGACGCGCTTGCCCTGCAGCGTTTCGCGCAGCGGGCCGAGCAGCGCGGCGAGCGCGGCCGCGCAGGCCGGCTCGACCGACAGTTTCAGGTGCGAGAAGAGGAACAGCATCGCGGCGCGCAGCGCGTCGTCGGAGACGGTGACGATGCGGTCGAGGTGGCGCCGGCACAGCTGGTAGCTGTATTCCTCGGTATGCGGCGCCATCAGCGAATCGGCGATCGTCTGCATCGCGCTCATCTTGATCGTGTGATTGGCCGCGAAGCTGCGGCTCATCGCGTCGGCGCCTTCCGGCTCGACGCCGTACACGTGCACACGCGGATTCGCGAGCCGCAGCGCGGTCGCCATGCCGGCCGCGAGCCCGCCGCCGCCGATCGGCACGATCACCGCGTCGAGGTCCGGCGTCTGCGTCGCCCATTCGTAGCCGAGCGTCGCGGTGCCGAGGATCGTGTGATAGCCGGTGAACGGATGAATGAAGAAGCGGCCTTCCTCGGCCTCGATGCGCCGCACGAGATCGAACGCCTGCGACGCGCTGCCTGCCAGCACGACTTCCGCGCGGTACTGCTTGCACTGCGCGATGCGCGTCGGGCTCGCGGTATGGAACATCACGACCTTCGCGCTGCTGCCGAGCCGCATCGCCGCATACGCGACGGCTGCCGCATGATTGCCGGCCGATACGCAGGTGACGCCCGCGTTCTTGCGGTCTTCGTCGAGCGCGAGCAGGTGCGTGAACGCGCCGCGCGCCTTGAAGCTGCCGCTCGCCTGCAACAGCTCGAACTTGAAGTTGACGTGCGTGCCTTCGAGGGAGGGCAGATCGGCGCGCTCGAACACGGGCGTGCGCGCGACCCAGGGTGACAGCGCGAAATGCTGCGCGGCGATTTCGTCGAGCGTCGGAATCGGCTCGCCGTCGATCGTCGTATGGGCAGTGCCCTGTTGTTCAGTCGACATGACGTGGCGGGTGGCGGAGTGGGCCGACCCGCACACGCGGGCCGGCGTGGCGGGAGGCAGTCAGTGCGGGTCGACCGACATGCTGCGAATGAACTTGCGCAGGAACTGCTCGCAGCCGGCGAGCTGCGCGAGCTCGACATATTCGTTCGGCTTGTGCGCCTGCTCGATGTTGCCGGGCCCGCACACGACGCTCGGAATGCCCGCGCGGGCGAACAGCCCGGCCTCGGTGCCGTACGCGACCTTGCGCTTGTCCTGGTCGGCCGTCAGCGCGCGCACGAGCTGCGTGATCGCGGCTTGCTCGGTCGCGTCGAGGCCGGGCGCCGCGGCGATCTTCGAGAATTCGATCGCGGCGTTCGGATGTTCGCGCAGCATCTGCGGCAGCAGCGTTTCCTGCGCATACGCTTCGATGCGCGTGAAGATCTGCTCGGGATCGAGCGTCGGCAGGTTGCGGAATTCGAAGTCGAAGCGGCACTCGGCCGGCACCGTGTTGATCGCGTTGCCGCCCTGGATCGTGCTCGTCTGCGCGGTGGTGAACGGCACGTCGTACAGTTCGTCGAACGGGCCTTCGGCACGGAAGCGCTCAGCGATGTCGCGGATGTGGCAGATCAGGCGCGCCGCATACTCGATCGCGTTGAGCCCCTTCGGCGTCAGCGACGAATGTGCGGCGTGGCCGCGCACGCAGCAGCGGTACGCGTTGATGCCCTTGTGCGCGATGATCGGCCGCATGCTGGTCGGCTCGCCGACGATGCAGCCGGACGGCTGCACGCCGCGCTTCACGAGATCGGCGATCATCAGCGGCGCGCCCGCGCAGCCGATTTCCTCGTCGTAGGACAGCGCGAAATGGATCGGCTTCGCGAGCTTCGTCGCCTGCATCTCGGGCAGCAGCGCGAGCGCCGCGCCGATGAAGCCCTTCATGTCGCAGGTGCCGCGGCCGTACAGGCGGCCGTCGCGGATTTCCGGCGCGAACGGGTTGCTGTCCCATTGCTGGCCGTCGACCGGCACGACGTCGGTGTGGCCCGACAGCACGATGCCGCCGTTCGTCGAACCGTCGTGCGCGGGCACGGTGGCAAACAGGTTCGCCCAGCCTTCACGCGGATCGTGCGTGATCGTCGACGCGATGCCCTTCGCGGCGAGCGCGTCGCGTACCGTTTCGATCAGGCCGAGGTTCGGCACGCGGCTCGTCGTGTCCATCGACACGAGTTGCTTGACCCAGGGCAGGCTGACGAGCGATGCATCGCCTTCGGTTGCGGCGGACGGCGCCGTCGCGTCGAGAGTGGACATGGCAAAACTCCGTCTGATGAATGGGAAATCATACTCAAAAACGCGCCTGCCCGCCTTCGTCGGGCGCGATGCGGTGCAGCAACGTCGCGCCCGTCAGGATTGCGTCAGCGGGCCGCGACGGCCGCCCCCTGTTTCGGGCCGAGCGCGCGCAGCGTTTCCTTGATCGTCGACACGCGGATCGCGAGATCGGGCGAGCGCGTCTCGATGCGCAGCTTGTCCTGGCCCGCGAGCTTGATGTGGCGATGCTTCTGCACCATCTCGATGATCCGCATCGGGTCGATCGGCGGATTCGGCTCGAACTGCAGCCCGATCGCGACCTCGCTCGCGTCGATCTTCACGATGCCGAGCGGCTTCGCGGCGATCCGCAGCCGGTGCGTCTCGACGAGCGCGTGCGCCTGCGGCGGCAGCTTGCCGAAACGGTCGATCAGCTCTTCCTGGATGCCGTCGATCGCGTCGCCGTGCTCGCAGTTCGCGAGCCGCTTGTACAGCGACAGCCGCTCCTGCACGTCCGCGCAGTAATCGGCCGGCAGGATCGCGGGCGCATGCAGGTTGATTTCGGTCGTCGCGGCGAGCGGGGCGGTGAGGTCGGGCTCCTTGCCGTTCTTCAGCGCCTTCACCGCGTCGTTCAGCATGTCCGTATAGAGCTGGAAGCCGATCTCGTGGATTTCGCCCGACTGCTTGTCGCCGAGCACTTCGCCGGTGCCGCGGATCTCCAGGTCGTGCATCGCGAGATAGAAGCCCGAGCCGAGTTCCTCCATCTGCTGGATCGCTTCCAGCCGGCGCTGCGCCTGCTTGGTCAGCGACTGCGGATCGTGCACCAGCAGGTACGCGTAGGCCTGGTGGTGCGAGCGGCCGACCCGGCCGCGCAACTGGTGCAGCTGCGCGAGGCCGAACTTGTCCGCGCGGTGCATGATGATCGTGTTCGCGCTCGGCACGTCGATGCCGGTCTCGATGATGGTCGTGCACAGCAGCACGTTCGCGCGTTGCGCGACGAAATCGCGCATCACGCGTTCGAGTTCGCGCTCGTGCATCTGGCCGTGCGCGATCACGATGCGCGCCTCGGGCACGAGCGCCTCGAGCATCGCCTTGCGGTTCTCGATCGTCTCGACTTCGTTGTGCAGGAAGTACACCTGGCCGCCGCGCTTCAGTTCGCGCAGCATCGCCTCGCGGATCACGCTTTCTTCCTCGCGGCGCACGAAGGTCTTGATCGCGAGCCGCTTCTGCGGCGCGGTCGCGATCACCGAGAAATCGCGCAGCCCTTCGAGCGCCATCCCGAGCGTACGCGGGATCGGCGTCGCGGTGAGCGTCAGCACGTCGACTTCCGCGCGCAGCGCCTTCAGCGCTTCCTTCTGGCGCACGCCGAAGCGGTGTTCCTCGTCGATGATCACGAGGCCGAGACGCTTGAACTGCACGTCCGACGACAGTAGCTTGTGCGTACCGATCACGATGTCGACGCTGCCTTCGTTGATCTGAGCGATCGCCGCGCTCACTTCCTTCGCGGTCTTGAAGCGCGACAGCTCGACGATGCGCACCGGCCAGTCCGCGAAGCGGTCCGCGAAGGTCTGCGTGTGCTGCTCGGCGAGCAGCGTGGTCGGCGACAGCAGCGCGACCTGCTTGCCGCCCAGCACCGCGATGAACGCCGCGCGCAGCGCGACCTCGGTCTTGCCGAAGCCGACGTCGCCGCACACGAGGCGGTCCATCGGCTTGCCGCTCGTCATGTCGCCGATCACGGCCGCGATCGCCGCGGCCTGGTCGGGCGTTTCCTCGAAGCCGAAGCTTTCCGCGAATTTCACGTAGTCGCGCGGGTCGAGCGAGAACGCGTGGCCTTCACGGGCCGCGCGGCGCGCGTACAGGTTCAGCAGCTCGGCGGCCGTGTCGCGGATCTGCTGCGCGGCCTTGCGCTTCGCGCGCTCCCACTGGCCGGAGCCGAGCGCGTGCAGCGGCGCGCTGTCGGGATCGGCGCCGCTGTAGCGCGAGATCACGTGCAGTTGCGCGACGGGCACGTAGAGCTTGCTGTCGCCCGAGTATTCGAGATGCAGGAATTCGGTCTCGCCTTCGCCGAGATCCATCGACACGAGGCCCATGTAGCGGCCGATGCCGTGCTGCGCGTGGACGACCGGGTCGCCGACCTTCAGCTCGGACAGGTCGCGCACCATCGCGTCGACGTTGCTCGCCTGTTCCTGCCGGCGGCGGCCCGCGCGGCGGCCGAGCGCGCCGTACAGCTCGGTTTCGGTGACGATCGCATAGCCTTCGCCCGGCACCGCGAAGCCGTTCGCGAGCGGCGCGACGCCGAGCGCGAAGCGCGCATCGCTCGCCAGCCAGCTCGCGAAATCGTCGTTCGACGACGGCCGCAGGTGATGTTCGGCGAGCAGTTGCAGGATCGTTTCCCGACGGCCGGCCGATTCGACCGTCAGCAGCACGCGCTTGCCCGACGATTCGACGAACGTGCGCAGCGACGCGAGCGGATCGTCCGCATGGCGGTCGACGGTGAGTTCGGGCAGGGCGGTCGCCCAGCCGCCGGCCGGCTGCGCGGGCAGCACGACGCGCGCGAACGGCTTCGCGAACGCGAAGAAATCCTCGTCGGACAGGAACAGCCGCTGCGGCTCGAGGATCGGTCGCTCGCGATCGTGCGCGAGGAACGCGTGACGCTGCTTCGTATCGGCCGTGAAGCGGCGGATCGACGCTTCGAGGTCGCCGGTGAACACGAGGTGCGCGTCCTGCGGCAGGTAGTGGAACAGCGTGGCCGTCTCGTCGAAGAACAGCGGCAGGTAATACTCGATGCCGGCCGACGGCACGCCGTTGCCGATGTCCTTGTAGATCGGCGCGCGGCTCGGGTCGCCTTCGAAGGTTTCGCGCCAGCGGCTGCGGAAGGCCGTGCGCGCGGCTTCGTCGAACGGGAACTCGCGGCCGGGCAGTAGGCGCACGTCGCGCACCGGGTAGAGGCTGCGCTGCGTGTCGGGATCGAACGCGCGGATCGAATCGACCTGGTCGTCGAACAGGTCGATCCGGTACGGCAGCGGCGAGCCCATCGGGTACAGGTCGATCAGCGAGCCGCGCACGCAGTATTCGCCGGGGCGCACGACCTGGCTCACGTGCTCGTAGCCGGCCAGCGTGAGCTGCGCTTTCAGCTTCGCCTCGTCGAGCCGCTCGCCCTGCGCGAACGCGAACGTGTACGCGGCCATGAACGACGCGGGCGGCATCCGGTACAGCGCGGTGGTGGCGGGCACGAGCAGGATGTCGCAGCGGCCCTCGCCGAGGTCGTGCAGCGTGGCCAGCCGCTCGGACACGAGGTCCTGGTGCGGCGAGAACGTGTCGTACGGCAGCGTTTCCCAGTCGGGCAGCAGGCGCACGCGCGCGTCGGGCGAGAAGTAGCGGATTTCCTGCGACAGCCGCTGCGCGTCGACCGCGTTCGCGCAGATCACCGCGAGGAGCGGCACGTCCTGGCGGTTGTCGGCGAGATAACGGGCGATGGCGAGCGCGTCGGCGGAGCCGTGCGCGCCGTCGAAGGCGAAACGCTGGCCGGGCTTGACGCGGGCAACGGGTGAAGCGGACGGGATGGAAGCGTTATCTGGCATAGGGACGACAGGGGTGGCGTGCACGGGCGCAGCGCGGTGCGCCGGTCGAGACGAAAGACCTATTATAAAATCCGCTTCTCGATTTCACCTTTCCGGCGTTTCCTTTCGTGACTCCCCGACTTTTTGCCCTGATTCCCTGCGCCGGCACGGGCAGCCGTTCCGGTTCGGCCGTGCCGAAGCAATACCGCACGCTGGCCGGCCGCGCGCTGCTGCACTACACGCTTGCCGCGTTCGACGCGTGCAGCGAGTTCGCGCAGACGCTGGTCGTGCTCGCGCCCGACGACTCCCATTTCGATGCACGCCGCTTCGCGGGCCTGCGCTTCGCGGTGCGCCGCTGCGGCGGCGGCTCGCGGCAGGCGTCGGTGCTCAACGGGCTGCTGGAACTGGCCGAATTCGGCGCGACCGACCACGACTGGGTGCTGGTGCACGACGCCGCGCGCCCGGGCATCACGCCCGAGCTGATCCGCACGCTCGTCGCGACGCTTAAGGACGACCCGGTCGGCGGGATCGTCGCGCTGCCGGTGGCCGACACGCTCAAGCGGGTGCCGGCCGGCGGTGACGCGATCGCGCGCACGGAGTCGCGCGACGCCCTGTGGCAGGCGCAGACCCCCCAGATGTTCCGCATCGGCATGCTGCGCGAAGCGATCCTGCAGGCGCAGCGCGAAGGGCACGACCTGACCGACGAAGCGAGCGCGATCGAATGGGCCGGCCACACGCCGCGCGTCGTGCAGGGCAGCCTGCGCAACTTCAAGGTCACGTACCCGGAAGATTTCGCGCTCGCGGAGGCGATCCTCGCGCGCCCCGCGAACGCTTCCTGACTTTCCCCCCATCTCAAACCGGATTACGCATGGATTTCAGAATCGGACAAGGCTATGACGTGCACCAGCTCGTCGAAGGGCGCCCCCTCATCATCGGCGGCGTGACGATTCCGTACGAGCGCGGCCTGCTCGGCCACTCGGACGCGGACGTGCTGCTGCATGCGATCACCGACGCGCTGTTCGGCGCGGCGGCGCTCGGCGACATCGGCCGCCATTTCTCCGACACGGACGCGGCGTTCAAGGGCGCGGACAGCCGCGTGCTGCTGCGCGCGTGCGCCGAGCGCGTGAAGGCGGCCGGCTTCACGATCCAGAACGTCGACAGCACCGTGATCGCGCAGGCGCCGAAGCTCGCGCCGCATATCGACGGGATGCGTGCGAACATCGCGGCGGATCTCGGGCTGCCGCTCGAGCGCGTGAACGTGAAGGCGAAGACCAACGAGAAGCTCGGCTATCTCGGTCGCGGCGAGGGGATCGAGGCGCAGGCCGCCGCGCTGCTGGTCAAGCAGGGCGGCTGACGGGCCGTCGCGGTGTGCGGTTCGCGCCGCGCGCCGGGCGCCGTGCCGCCGAAATGAAAAATGCCACGCGAATGCGTGGCATTTTCGTTTGCAGCAGGCGCGGCTCACGGCCGCGCGGCCGGATCGCTTATTCGCCTTCGGCGGCGATCACCTGCGCGGCGGCGTTGATCACCGACGCGATGCGGCCGACGTCGCGCAGTTGCGTGACGGTCATCCCTTGCTCGTTCTTCAGCAGCGCATAGTGCGACTTCACGCAGAAGTGGCACTTGCCGACGATCGACGCGGCGAGCGCGTACATCTCGAACTTGCGCTTGTCGACGCCGCCGTGCGTCGCATACGCGCCCATCCGCAGTTCGGCGCGCTGCGTCTTCAGGTCGGCGTCGTCGGCCATCTCGACATACGGATACCAGGTGTTGTTCATCCCCATCAGCGCGGCCGCCGTCAGCACGGCGTTCGTCTCTTCGGGCGACAGCACGCCGGCTTCGCGGATCGTCTTCACGAGCACCGTGCTCTTCGCCGCGATGGCCGCCGCCAGCGCCACGCCGACCGCGTCGGTGCCTTCGAGCGACGAGCGCGAGATCGTGCCGTCGAGGTTCAGGCGAATGTCCTTCGCGTAGTCGGGGATACGTGCCTTAATCGAGTCGATGAATTCCATTGATATCTCCTATGGGTTGGCCGTTAAAAAAGCCCGCAGGCAGGACGTGCGCCGCGGGCTTCGTGCATTGCTACGCTTACAGCGTGGCGCCGCCGACTGCGCGGTTGCACGGGCAGAGTTCGTCCGTTTGCAGGCCGTCCAGAATGCGCAGGACTTCTTCCGGGCTACGGCCGACGTTCAGGTTGTTCACCGAAACGTGCTGGATCGTGTTGTCCGGATCGACGATGAACGTTGCACGCAGGGCCACGCCGGCTTCCTTGTCGCGCACGCCGAGCTGGTCGATCAGTTCGCCCTTGACGTCGCCGAACGAGTAGTGGTTCAGCTTGTCGAGATCCTTGTGTTCACGGCGCCATGCGAGCTTGACGAATTCGTTGTCCGAGCTGCCGCCGAGCAGGACGGCGTCGCGCTCTTCGAACTGCTTCGTGAGCTTCGCGAATTCGACGATTTCCGTCGGGCACACGAACGTGAAATCCTTCGGATAGAAGTAGATGATCTTCCACTTGCCCGGGAACGACGCTTCGGTGACGGTCTCGAACGCCGACTGGCCGTTTTCCTCGTGATTATTGAAGCCCGGCTTCGCGGCTACGACGGTGAAAGCTTCGAGTTTATCGCCCACGGTTTTCATGCGGATACTCCTGTGTGAGTTGGGAAGAAGACTGAGTCAAGCTACCTCGGTGCTGCAACGATGATGTGACAGCATGGGTAAAACTATAACACTATTGGCAAGTCGCTTCAATAGATTTTGACTAACGACTCTCATAGCTTTTGTCAACCGCGTCGATAGTGTGACGCGCAAGATGCGTGCGCGAACGCGTCACGCGGTCGCACGCGCCTTGCCGGCACCGGGGAATTCGAGCGTGACTTCGAGGCCGGCGTCCGGGTGGCGGTTGCGCAGGCGCAGCGCGCCGCGGTAGCGGCCGACGAGCCGCAGCACGATCGCCATCCCGAGGCCCGTGCCGTCCGCCTTGGTGCGCGCGGTGTCGACGCGGTAGAACGGCCGCATCACGAGCGGCAGTTGATCCTCGGGGATGCCGGGGCCTTCGTCGCTCACCGACAGCTCGACGCGCGCATGCGACACGCGCGTCTCGAGCGTGATGCGCGAGATGCCGTCCTGCTTGCTCTGGCCGTATTTGCGCGCATTCTCGACGAGATTGCCGATCACGCGGCGCATGTCGGTTTCGTCGGCTTCGATGATCGCGCTCGGCGCGAGCCGCGTGCGGATCTCGACGCCGTCCTCGCCCGACACGCGCGCGGCGACTTCGTGCGCGATCGACGACAGGTCGACCGGCTCAGGCTTGCGCTGCGACGGGCGCGCGTAGTCGATGAAGGCCGCGATGATGCGGTCCATCTGTTCGATGTCGTCGACCATCGCGTCCTTGGTCGCCTGGTCGGACGGGCTCATCTCGGTTTCGAGCCGCAGCCGCGCGAGCGGCGTGCGCAGGTCGTGCGAGATGCCCGCGAGCATCAGCGCGCGATCGGCCTCGAGTTGTTCGAGGTCGCGCACCATCTGGTTGAAGCTGCGGTTGGTTTCGGCCGCGACGCCCATCCCGCGCTCGGGCAGCGGCTCGGGCGCCTGGCCCGAACCGACCTGGCGCGCGGCGAGCGCGAGCCGCGAGAACGGCCGGTTCACGAGGCTCGTGATGAACGCGGAGCCGAACAGCGACAGCGCGAGCGCGAACAGCCCCCAGCCGGCCCACTGCAGGCCCGTGACGTTGTCGAGCTGGTCGCGGTCGAGCGCGACCCAGTAGTCGTCGTCGTCGATCTTGAAGCTGATCCACACGCCGGGAATGTCGTTGACCGACTGCGCGATCACGGTATCGTCGCCGAGACGGCTGCGGATGTCGTGTTCGATCAGGCGATTCAGCGATTCGTCGGGCTGCAGCTTGAACTTGTCGGTTTTCTCGCGCGGGTACACGCGCACGCCCTCGTTGCTCTCGAGATCCTGCAGCAGCGCGCGCCGCAAGTCGGGATCGGAATAGAGCAGGGCGGTGCGCGTGAGCTTCACGACCGCGACGAGCTGCAGCGCGACGCGCTGCGCACGCGGCTCGCGCTCGATCACGCGAAAGCTCTGGAACCACGCGGCGAGACTGACCGAGATCAGCAGCGCGATCAGCAGGAAGGTGCGCCAGAACAGCCCGCCGAACGCGAGCTGCAAAAGGCGCCGGTCGATACGCATGGGACGGGCCGTGGACGGGGCGAAGCCGGGAAGGAAAAAGCTCAGGCGGCGCCGTCCGGGATGAACACGTAGCCGAGGCCCCAGACGGTCTGGATGAAGCGCGGGCTGCCCGGATCGGGTTCGATCAGCTTGCGCAGGCGCGAGATCTGCACGTCGAGGCTGCGGTCGAACACTTCGTATTCGCGGCCGCGGGCGAGCTCCATCAGCTTTTCACGCGACAGCGGCTGGCGCGGATGACGCGCGAACACTTTCAGCACCGAGAATTCGCCGGTGGTCAGCGGAATTTCCTGGCCGGATTTCGTCAGCGTGCGCGTGGCGAGATTCAGCGAGAATTCGCCGAACTCGAACACCTCGGTGGTTTCCGACGGGGCGCCCGGCAGTTCGGCCGGCGCCTGGCGGCGCAGCACCGCGTGAATGCGCGCGACCAGTTCGCGCGGGTTGAACGGCTTCGGCAGGTAATCGTCGGCGCCCATCTCGAGGCCGACGATGCGATCGACGTCCTCGCCCTTCGCGGTGAGCATGATGATCGGCGTGCGGTCGTTGCTGCCGCGCAGCCGGCGGCAGATCGACAGGCCGTCCTCGCCGGGCAGCATCAGGTCGAGCACGAGCAGGTCGAAACGCTCGCGCACCCAGAGCTTGTTCATCGCGGTCGCGTTTTCCGCGACGTAGACGTTGAAACCCTGTTCGCCGAGATAGCGGCGCAGCAGATCGCGCAGGCGAGGGTCGTCGTCGACGACGAGAATCTTGGAGGGGTTTTTCGTTTCCATGATCGGCATCTTATCGCGAATGGGAATTGACGCACGGCCGGGGATTTTCGTGCGTTACAGTCGGTTACAAAATTTACCCGTAGTGTCGCGCCGAGTAAAGGCAGGCTATAGAGATTCCTTTACTCGAAGCCGAAATTCGGTAGATACTCCCCTGCACTCCATCTTTCATCTTTGTACACCCGAATTCCGCAGGGTTTTTCAAGTACCAGAGGTAACCGGTTGCCGCGTGACGAAGGGAACAAATCGACCAAAGAAGCGAGGACGGTCATGCGATCTGCCCGGATTGCACTGATGCTGACGATCGCGCTTGCCGGTCCGTATGCGTCGAACTTCGCGTATGCGCAGCGCCCCGAGCAGGGCGCATCGTCGCGCAAGCTGCCGCGCGGCAAAGCGCCGCAGCCCGATCGCGCCGCCGATATGACGGTCCGTTCCGCCGTGCCTCCCGATCTCGAACAGCGCCGCCGCGACGGGCACATGACGCCCGAAGAGCGGCACCTGTTACGCCAGCACATCGAAGACGCCGTTCGCGAGTTGTACAAGCGCTGACGCGTGCCGTCGTTCGCCTTGCGCGGAAATCTCCGCGCGGAAAGAATTCGTAGCACTTTTTCCGTCAACTTTCGGCTGCCGAATGCCGTTGTACGGGCATCCGCACCGCCGGTGCGTTCCGGGAGTCCATGACGATGAAAGCGAACGCTGCCGCACCGGCGCCGTCGCCTGCCATGCAGTCGCCGCTCGATGCCGACGACGCGCTGTTTTTCCTGAGTCGCACCGGTTTCTCTCCCGCGCCCGCCGAGGTCGCGCGCATCGTCGGCATGACGCGCGCGCAGGTCGTGGCCGACACGCTCGGCAGCGCGCGACACGAACCCGTCACGACGTGGCCCGACTGGCTCGCCGAGCCGCCGCCCACGCGCGCGCAGCGTCAGGCGCTGACGCCCGACATGCGGCGCGACGAGCAGCGCGAGCGCAATCGCCGCTACGATGCGTTGCGGGCGGCCTGGGTCAACGAGATGGTCGCGACGCCGTCGCCGCTCACCGAACGCATGACACTGTTCTGGCATGGGCATTTCACGTCGGGGCAGGACAAGGTGCCGTACCCGCAGACGATGGCCGCGCAGAACGCGCTGTTTCGCCGCGAGGCGCTCGGCAACTTCGGCACGCTGCTGCATGCGGTCGCGAAGGACCCGGCGATGCTCCAGTATCTCGACGGCGCGAGCAATCGCAAGGGGCGGCCGAACGAGAATTTCGCGCGCGAGGTGATGGAGCTGTTCACGCTCGGCGAAGGGCACTACACGCAATACGACGTGACCGAAGCCGCGCGCGCGATGACGGGCTGGACCGTCGATCCCGACACGCTGCGCTTCGTGGTGCGGCCCGAATGGCACGATGCCGGCGACAAGACCATCCTCGGCGAAACCGGGCCGTTCGACGGCGACGACTTTCTCGACATCCTGCTGAAGCGGCCGGGCACCGCGCGCTTCATCGCCGGCAAGCTGTGGCGCGAGTTCGTGTCCGATACGCCGGAGCCCGGCACGCTCGATGCGGTGGCCGAACGGTTTCGCGCGAGCGGCTACGACATTCGCGCGGCGCTCGCCGCGCTGTGGTCGACCGACGCGTTCTGGGATCCGCGCAACCGCGGCGTGCTGGTCAAGTCGCCGGCGGAATTCGTCGTCGGGTCGGTGCGGCTGTTCGACGTGGCGTACGGCGATCCGCAGATGCTCGCGGACACCGTGCGCACGCTCGGGCAGAACCTGTTCTATCCGCCGAACGTGAAGGGCTGGCCGGGCGGCGCGCTGTGGATCAACAGCACCACGCTGCTGTCGCGCAAGCAGTTCGTCGAGCAGCTGTTCCGCGCGACCGAGACGGCCGGGATGCGACCGCCGGCTCGTACGATCGCGCCGCCGCCGAACGCGCGTGCGCATGCGATGCCGGTGGCCGACGCGGCGTCCGGCGCCGGCCCGCGCGGCACGCCCGCGAAGCCCGCGCGCGGCGGACTGCGTTTCGACCTCGAGCGCTGGCTGGCCCAGTATCGGGCGCGGCCGCAGGCGATCGCGGGATTGTCGACCGAACTGCAGTTGCAGCACGCGGTGCTGCAACTCTCGCCGGTCGCGGCGATCGACACGGATTCGACCGGCAGCGCGTATCTCGAGGCGCTGCTGATGGATCCGGCCTATCAACTGAAATGATGCGAACGACGACGAAGCGGACAGTCGCCGCGGCCAACGCGCCGGGCGGCGAACCAGAGGATGTGCGATGAACCGACGTGATTTTCTGACGCTGACGGGCGCCGCGGCGGCGGCCGGTGTGTCGATGTGGCAAGCGCCCGCGATGGCGGCCGCCGCGACGCAGGCGGGGCGCAAGGCCGCGGCCGGGTATGCGAACGTGCTGATCCTCGTCGAGCTGAAGGGCGGCAACGACGGCCTCAACACGGTGGTGCCGTATGCCGACCCGCTGTACTACCAGTTCCGGCGCAGCATCGGCATCAAGCGCGAGCAGGTGCTGCAGCTCGACGCGCAGACGGGGCTGCACCCGTCGCTCGCGCCGCTGATGCCGCTGTGGCGCGACGGACAGGTCGCGATCGTGCAGGGTGTCGGCTATCCGCAGCCGAACCTGTCGCATTTCCGTTCGATCGAGATCTGGGACACCGCATCGCGCTCGGATCAGTACCTGCACGAAGGCTGGCTCACGCGCACGTTCGCGCAGGCGCCCGTGCCGCCCGGTTTCGCCGCGGACGGCGTCGTGCTCGGCAGCGCCGAGATGGGACCGCTGTCGAACGGCGCGCGCGCGATCGCACTCGTCAATCCCGCGCAGTTCATCCGCGCGGCCCGGCTCGCCGAGCCGTCGTCGCTGCGCGAGCAGAACCCGGCGCTCGCGCACATCATCGACGTCGAGAACGACATCGTGAAGGCGGCCGACCGGCTGCGCCCGCGCGGCGGGATGCGGGAATTCAGGACGGCCTTTCCGGCTGGCGCGTTCGGCACGTCGGTCAAGACCGCGATGCAGGTGCTGGCCGCGTGCGAAGCGTCCGGGCCCGGCGCGCAGGATGGGGTCGCGGTGCTGCGCCTGACGCTCAACGGTTTCGACACACACCAGAACCAGCCGGGGCAGCAGGCCGCGCTGCTCAAGCAGTTCGCGGAAGGGATGAGCGCGATGCGCGCGGCGTTGATCGAACTCGGGCGCTGGAACGAGACGCTCGTGATGACGTATGCGGAATTCGGGCGGCGCGTGCGCGAGAACCAGAGCAACGGCACCGATCACGGCACGGCCGCGCCGCATTTCGTGATGGGCGGCCGCGTGTCGGGCGGACTGTACGGCGCGCCGCCGGCGCTCGGGCGGCTCGACGGCAACGGCAACCTGCCGGTCGCGGTCGATTTTCGCCAGCTTTACGCGACCGTGCTTGGGTCCTGGTGGGGGCTCGATGCGACGCGCGTGCTGCAGCAGCGTTTCGACACGCTGCCGCTGCTGAAGGCGTGATGCGGGCCGCTCAGCGGCGACGCGCGGCGCGCCACGCGATCCACAGCTTGCGGATCGGCGTGAGCGCGATGCGCTGGTGCAGCACCTGGTAGCCGTCGCGCGCGATTTCGTCGAGCAGCGCGCCGGCCAGCGCGATTTGTGCCCGCAGTGTGCGCTGCGCGCGGCGTTCGGTGGCGGGAATCGCCGCATCGGCCGCCGCGAGCGCGTCGCGCGCGCGGGTCGTCTGGAATTGCAGCAATTCGGTGAAGGCCGGACTGTAGCGGCGGTTCAGCAGATCGGCCGCGGTCACGTTGTAGCGCTGCAGTTCGTCGATCGGCAGATAGATGCGGCCGTGGCGCGCGTCGTTGCCGAGCTCCTGCACGAATTGCGCGAGCATCAGCGCGCGGCCGACGTCCGCTGCCCACGGCTGCGGGTCGGCCGGGTTCGCCGAGCTGGCGCGCGCGACCAGCGACGCGAAGGTGCCGCCGACCTGCGCGATATAGCGCTGCAGGTTCGCGAAGTCGAGGTAGCGCGCCTGTTCGAGGTCCATCCCGTAACCGTTGACGAGCGTGCGCAGTGCGTCGGCTTCGGCGGCGATCGCCGGATGATGCTGCGCGAGCGCCTTCGTGACCGGGTGCGACGGCTGCCCGTCGGCCAGTGCGGCGAGTTCCTTGTGCCACCACGCGAGCTTCGTGTGTCCGACGGTCGGATCGCTGGTTTCCTTGACGGTTTCCTCGAGTTCGCGGCGCAGCGCGAACAGCGCGGTCAGGCGCGGCTGCGTGGCGAGCGGCGCCTGGCGCAGCGCGTAGTAGACGCTCGAGCCGGCGGGGGCGGCCTTTTGCTGACAGTAGTCGTCGAAGTTCACGGGCGAGATCGGGTGGGGCAGGTTCGGGGGACGCGCGGCGGCGCGCTGCCGAAACGTCGAGCGCGGCATTCTAGCACCGCGGCACGATGGGCGCCGGCGGGGCGAGACAACGCCGCACGGATCGGGTAGAATCTCGCGCTCGCCTGATCGGGCGTGCCGGTTTTCGGGCCGGCGTGAAGTCCCGGGCGCGTGGAGCACGCATCTTGCGTCCCGCGCGATCAGGCGACGGAAATGCGCGTGAGTGGCGAAATTGGTAGACGCACCAGGTTTAGGTCCTGACGCCCGCAAGGGTGTGCCGGTTCGAGTCCGGCCTCACGCACCAGAAGTCGAACGTACCCTGTCAGGGGCCGTTCGCGAAAAAGCGCTGCCGGTCGGCTGACCGCAGCGCTTTTTTGTTGATGCCGGCTTCCTCGCCACACATCCGGACCTCGTCCGAGCAATCGGCCGCGTGTAATATCGTGCTCGCTTTTCATACAAGCAGCACGACGACACCGAGGGGCCACCGATGCAACACACCTTCCGTATCCCGATTTCCATTCTGGCGCTGATGCTGGCCGCGCCGGCCTTCGCCAATACGCCTGCCGACAATATCGCGTGGAGCGCCAAACCCGTGAAGACGGTCGCATCGTCGTCGGCATGCACCGCGTACTCGGGGCGCCCAATATCGGGCAACGGCCAGCCGCTGTCGACCGAGGGCGTGCTGAAAACGCTCGGCACGTTGGCGGCCGGCGCCGCGCTGGGTGCCGTCGCCGGCGGATATCAGGGCGCAGCCCCGAATCCGTGTCCGCTGCCTGGCCTGTGATTCGCTGGCAAGCGGATCGCGGAGCGCGCCGCTTCAGCTGAAGCAAACACGATACGAAGCGCCGCGCGTTGCCTGACCGCGGCGCTTCGTCGTGCCCGGTGCGCCTATTCCCAGAAGCTGCGGATCGCGACGGCCATGATCACCGGTACCGAGAACACCAGCGGAATCGCGAAATACTGCGCTTCGCGATCGACGACCCAGCTGTAGATCACCCACGCCGCACCGATCGCGAACGTGATGAGCCCGACCGTCACGGCGGCGATGTTCAGGACCAGCTTCGACGGCTGGCGGCGCGTTTTGGTGTTGTCGTTGTCGCGCGGGGACGATTTCATCGGAAGAGTGCGGCCTCGTGCCGGAACAGGGGTAAAGACACAGGAAACCCCATCCGCACGGATCGCGCAAGGGCCGGCGCGGGCCGGCCCCGTCACGTCCGTTCCCGCGCGTTACAACCCGAACGACACGGCCAGTTCGTCGAGCAGTGCGCGCTGGAACGCGACGAACCGCGGGCCCGGCTGCTGCGCGATCGCCAGATCGAGCATCGGATCGGCGACCGCGGTGCGGATGCCGGCCAGTTCCTCGACGATCGCGAGCCCGCAGAACGGTACGTACGCCTCCGAATAGCCGCCTTCGTGAACGATCACGAGCCGCCCGCCGCAATGGCGCTGCGCGGCTTCCTTCACCGCGCGCGTCATGAACCGGTAGCTGTCGGTATGCAGCTGCATGCGCGCGAGCGGATCGACCGCGCTCGCATCGAGGCCGCTCGCGATGACGATCAGCTCGGGGCGGAAACGCGCGAGCGCCGGCAGCACGATTCGCTCGAACGCATACCGGTACGCGTCGTCGCCGCTGCCCGCGAGCAGCGGCACGTTCAGGTTCGCGCCGAGGCCCGCGCCTTCGCCGCGATCGTCCGCGCCGCTGTAGCCGGGCGGGAAGCAGCGATCCTGGTGCAGCGAGATCGTCAGCGTATCGGGATCGTCATAGTAGATCGACTGCGTGCCGTTGCCGTGATGCACGTCCCAGTCGATCACCGCGACGCGCTCGATGCCGTGCTTCGCGCGCGCGGCCTCGATCGCGACCGGGATGTTCGCGAGCATGCAGAAGCCCATCGGGCGGTCGCGCAGGCAGTGATGGCCGGGCGGCCGCGACAGCGAGAATGCATTCGACGCGCGCTCGCCGACGACCGCATCGACCGCCGCGATCGCGAGGCCGGCCGACAGCGCGGCGATCTCGTAGCTGCCCTTGCCGAATGGCGCGAGATCGCCGAGGTCGCCGCCGTTCGCGTCGCTCAGCGCGTGAAATGCGTCGAGATAGTGCGCCGGATGAATGCGCAGCAGGTCGGCCGTTGTCGCGGGCTCGGCGCCACGCAGGTCGAGCTGCGCGGCCAGGCCCGACGCCTGCACGAGCGACAGGAAGCGGCGCTTCGAATCGGGCGATTCCGCGTAGCCCGCGCTCGACGGCGGCTGGACCCAGCCTCCGACTGGGAAGAACAGCGCGTGCGTGCCGCCGGTATGCCAGAAAGTGCGTTCGTCGGTGAAGAAGGCAGTGCGATTCATGGATGCGTGACCTGTCACGGTTGGGAGGAAACGGAAGAGCGTGCGCGGCGATCGATGTGGCGCAGCGCGGCGAACGACACGATCGCGACGGCCGTCGCGGCCACGAACAGCGCGCGCATCGAGCCGCCGGCGTCGAGCATCAGGCCGGCCAGCAGCGGGCCGGCGGCGAGCCCCGCGCCGATCACGAAATTGAGCGTCGCGACGAGGCGGCCCGACGTGTCGATCTGCGCGACCGTCGCGAGGATGAACGGCAGCACGAAGGTCCACGCGAACTTGAACGCGAAGATCGCCGCGCCGTAGCCGCCGGTATCACGCATCGCGGCGAGTGCGACGAGCGATGCCGCGAGCAGCGCGTAGCCGGCCGCCAGCATCGCGCGCCGCGCGAGCCGGCCGCCCGCGCACGACGCGAGCGCCGCGCCGGCGATCCCCATCACGCTCGCGATCGCGAGCACGTTGCCGGTCGTCTGCGGGTCGAGCCCAGCCTCGGCCGCCGCGCGGCTCGCGAAGGTCCACACGCTGCCGATCGCGAGATAGAACGTCAGCACCGCGCCGATGGCGAGCACGACGAAGTGTCGCGGCGTGGGCGGCGCGTCGCCGCGCGCGGTGCGCGAGGCTGCCGTCCGCGTGCCGAGCGACGACGGAAAGCCGCGCGACAGCGGCGCCGCGAGCAGCGCGAGCCCGGCGAGCGCGACGTACAGCGCGCGCAGCCCGAACGCGGCGAACACGTGCGGCAACACGAACAGGCCGATCGCGCCCGCGATCAACTGGCCGACGACCCACAGGCCGTACACGCGGTCGCTGTTCTGGCTCGTCGCCGCGCTCGTCATGCAGAGCACCATCAGCGAGCCGCCGCCGAGCGCGGTGACGGCGCGTAGCGCGAGCAGCGCGGCGAAGCCCGGCATCCACAGCGCGGTCAGCAGGTTGCCCGCGCCGAACAACGCGACGGCGAACGCGGCGACGCGGCGCGCGTCGATGCGGCCGAGCCACAGGTACGACGGCACGGTCGCGAGGCTGAACGCACCGAGTTCCACGAAGAAGTAGGTGCCGATCTGCGACGCGGACAAGCCGAGCTGCGTCGCGAGCTGACCGGCGACGGCGGGCGCCACGAGCAGCAACAGCGGCGTGATGGCCGCGAACACGACGAGCGCGACCAGCGTCGAGCGCGCGAACGTCGACGCGCGGCCGTCGGGTGAGAGTGAGGCATCCGGGGACAGGGTCTTCATGGCGGGGTCTCGTTGAAGGAATCAGAACAGGTGGTACATGCCGACCATCGCGCCGAACTGCGACGCGCCGGCGAGCGGCGTGGGGTCGTATTCGTAGACGGTCTGCGAACTCTGGCCGCTGTTGCGCGCATAGCCGAGGTTCACGTAGGCGACGGTGCGTTTCGACAGTGCATACGTGGTGCTTGCGATGAACAGCGTCGGATGGCCGATCGCCGGCGTGTGCGAATCGGTGTGGTAGACGCCCGCGTTCAGGCCGATTCCGTTCGACGTCAGGTAGCGCGCGCCGCCCCAGACGATCGTGCGTGCCGCGTCGAGGTCGCCGGTGAGGCGCTCGACGCCTGCATAGACGGTGAGCGGCAGCGTGGCGAACGCATAGCGCGCGGCGAGCGTGCCGAGTTCGCGACGCCGCGCGGACGCGTCGTCGGCCGCCGATACGTCGCCGTGCGCCTGGTGCAGCACCGCGCCGACCGACAGGCCGTTGCTCGTGTACTGGCCGCCGAGCTCGAGCACGCGTCCGGCGCGCGTATTGCCGGCGACGCCGGCGGTCGCGGCGAGCGCCTCGACGTCGAAGCCGGCGAACGTCGGCGACTGGTATTTGACCGAATGGTCGATGAAGTTCGCGTTCATCGGCACGAGCACGCCCTGGCCGCTGTACGACCCGTACCAGAGCGGGTCGTAGAACAGCGTCTTGTCGAACAGCACGCTGAACTGGCGGCCGAGCGTGACGGTGCCGACCGGCCCCGCGATGCCCACGTATGCGCCGCGAAAGAACGCGTAGCCGGGCACGGTCGCGGTGCCGTCGTTGAGGTTGAGGCCCTGTTCGAGCTTGAACAGCGCGCGCCAGCCGCCGCCGAGATCCTCGTGACCCTTGATTCCGACCTGTGAAGGCAGGATGCCGTAGTTCTGCAACCGCACGGCCGAACGATGCCCGTCGGCGTGCGTCAGGTATTGCACGCCGGCGTCGAGCGCGCCGTACAGCGTGAGGGCGGACTGCGCGTGCGCCGCGGCGCCGCATGCGGCCAGCGTCGCGGCGGCCGCGGCCGTGCGGATGAAGCGGGGTGTCGTCACGAGGGGTTCTCCATACCGTGCTGCATCGGTTTGTCGTTGGTGTTGTCGCGACGCAGTGTCCGCAGCGGGAAAACCGTCGAACAGTCGTCCAGATGAACGGTGCGGAAAACCCGCGGTGCCCGGCATGAACGCGGCGCGATGACGCCGTGCACCGTGCTGCGCAGCAGCAACGTGCGGCGCACCGTTCAAATGGATGGGGTTGGCGAGCGTTCCGGCGCCGTGGCCCGCCAAAAAAGCCGCTGGCTATAATCGGCCGGTGTCGTTGCGCATATCAGCAGCCCGACCGGGCAGGGGAGCGGAAAGTGAGGATCACGACGGATATCGGGCAGGATCTCGACGCGCTGCGCGACGTGCCGGCCGCCATCGTCCTCGACGAATTCGCGTGGCCGCCGCGGCCGTCCCGGCGTGCCGATTTCGACGGCGTCGCGCGCGGCGACGCGCCGCGGCACGAATTCGGGCTGATGCTGCTCGACCTGTACGCGGTGGCCGCGCAGTCCGCCATCGGCGAATTCGAGTGCCGGTTCTTTTCGCTGCTGCAGGCGCTCATTCCGTTCGATGCCGCGTGGACCGGCGTCGCAACCCATGTGCCGACCGGCCCGGTGATGCACAACAGCTTTTTGTACCGGTTGCCGCATGCGTTCTTCACCGACTGGAAGCGCGTGCGCGATTGCGATCCGCTTGCGCACCGCACGTTGCACGGCGCGCACGGCCGCGCGGTGCGGCTGACGGTCGTCGAGCCGGGACTCGATGCGCGGTTTCGCGACTGGTGCGTGAAATACGGGCTCGCGCAGCTGATGTGCGTGTGTACGCTCGATCGCCGTTTCGGCCTGACGACGTTCATGTCGATCTATCGCCAGGGCCTGAACCGGCCGTTCAGCGACGACGACGCGCGGTGTTTCGAGGAAGTGATCCCGCATCTGGCCGCCGCGCTGACGATCAATCGCGCGGCCCAACTCACGCGCGAGCGCGCCGACACGGTCGCGCCGGCGGCGCGTGCGCTGTGCGACAACTTCGGGGTGCTGCACCATGCCGATCACGGTTTCGACGACGTGCTGCGCACCGAATGGCCGTCGTGGGCCGGCGCGCGCGTGCCGGAGCCGCTCGTCGCGCACCTGCGGCGCCAGTCGGGGCAGCCGTTCGTCGGCGACGCGCTGCGCATCCAGTGCGTGCCGGTTGCGGGGCTGTTCCAGATCGAGGCGCGGCCGCGCTCGCTGCTCGACCGGCTGAGCCCGCGCGAACTTGCGGCGATCCGCTATTACGGCGCCGGGCGTTCGCACAAGGAGGTCGCGCAGCAGATGGCAATCTCGCCGACGACCGTGCGTCACTACCTGCGCTGCGCGTACCGCAAGCTCGGCATGCACGACAAGAGCCAGA
Source organism: Burkholderia sp. E168m22 (assembly GCF_001319805.1). Taxonomy (NCBI): domain Bacteria; kingdom Pseudomonadati; phylum Pseudomonadota; class Betaproteobacteria; order Burkholderiales; family Burkholderiaceae; genus Burkholderia; species Burkholderia sp. E168m22. The sequence goes on along the minus strand of NZ_BBSK01000022.1, from coordinate 154,848 downwards.
TCGCCGGCGTGCTGGGCGCGACGGGCGGCGCGTCCGACGACGAGGCGATGGAAGCCGGCGGCATGCCGCGCTGACGCCCACGAACGCACGAACGGATGCGGCGCGATGCGCACTGCGTTGCCGGATTGGTTGTGTCCGCAACCATTGAGCGTTATGCTCGTCAGCTTCCAGGAGACGGAATGCCATCATGAACGACACGAATTCAGGGTCGGTGCGCGCGGCGGTGGTCGGCGTCGGCGCGATCGGCGGATTGCTCGCGGCCGCGCTGTCGAGAGCCGGCATGACCGTGAGCGCGTACGCACGCGGCACGACGCTCGACGCGCTGAATACGCACGGCGTGCGCGTGATCGACGAGGCGGGTGCAACCTCGTCGGTGCCGGTGCGGGCAAGCGACGATGCGGCCGCGCTCGGCGTGCAGGACTACGTGGTGATCGCGCTGAAGGCGCAGGCGCTGCCGGCGCTGGCCGCGCGCATCGCGCCGCTGGTCGGCCCCGATACGGTGATCGTCGCGGCGATGAACGGGCTGCCGTGGTGGTTCACGCACGGGCTGGAAGGGGCGATCGACGGCGTGCCGCTCGATGCGGTCGATCCGGCCGGCGCGGTGTCGGCCGCATTGCCGCCCGCGCAGGCGATCGGCTGCGTCGTGCACCTGTCGTCGAGTACCGATGCGCCGGGCGTCGTGCGTCGCGGGCGCGGCAACCGGCTGATCGTCGGCACGCCCGATCCGCGGCTCGAGGTGGCCACCGCGCGGTTCGCCGCGGCGCTCGCGGCCGGCGGTTTCGACGTCGAGTCGACGCCCGCGATCCGGGCCGAGATCTGGACGAAGCTATGGGGCAACATGAACATGAACCCGCTGAGCGCGCTGACCGGTTCGACGGCCGAACAGTTGCTCGACGATCCGTTCACACAGGATCTCGCACTGCGGATGATGGAGGAGGCGGCTGCGATCGGCGCGAAGCTCGGGCTATCCACGGGAATGAGCGGCCCCGAGCGGATCGCGGTCACGCGCAAGCTCGGCGCATTCAAGACATCGATGCTGCAGGATTTCGAAGCGGGGCGCTCGCTCGAGATCGGGCCGATCCTCGGCGTGTTTCCGGAGCTCGGCCGCAAGCTTGGCGTGCCGACCCCGTACTGCGACGCGGTGCTCGGACTATTGCGTCAGCGCGCGGCGAACAGCGGGTTGTAGCGCGTTGCCGGCTGCCGCATACGCGCAGCCGGCAACGCGGCGGTGCGTGCTTCACGCGATGCCGCCGCATGATGCAAAACGGGTCGCCCGAATCGCGCGTGACGCGACTCGGGCGACCCGTCTGATTCGTCGGATCAATGCTGCCCGCGACACTCGGCCGTCCGGCGATGCCGGGGCCGACGCGCGGCTCAGTCGTCGCGCTCGGTTGCGTGCGCGACCACCTTGTCGAGCAGCCGCTCGAACGTCTGGCGTTCGCTGTCGGACAGGCACGCGAGCAAGCCGTCGTTCCACTTGCGCACGATCGGCATGATCTTGCGATGCAGCGCGCGGCCGTCGGTGGTCAGTGCGATCAGCACGATCCGGCCGTCTTCGTCGCTCGCGCTGCGCTCGAGCAGCCCCTGGCGCAGCAGCGCTTCGGCTGCGCGACTGGCCTGACTTTTGTCGAGATTGGTATGGCGCGCGAGATCCATGATCGAGAACGGGCCGAATGCGCCGACGGCGGCGATCACGCGCGCCTCGGGCAGCGAGATGTCGAGCTTGTGCCGGTACACCTCGCCGATCCCGCGGTCGGAGCGCTTCGTGAGCGCATGGAGGCGATAGGTTAGAAACTGATCGAGCCCGGCTTGACGGCCTTTCATGTCGAATCCTGAAGAAAAAGGGCGGGCCCGATTGTTCCTGTATCGCGCGCTCGGGTCAACGGTCAGTGTGCACCGTACTTCAGGCGTGTCAACTGTTCTGCTTCGTTCGCGAGCAGGTTGGCCGCGTCGCGGATCGCGACGTCGAGCGTGATCGGCCCGGGAGCCGGCGAAAAGCAGCCGGAGAAATGCTCGGACAGGCGCGGCAGCGCGGCCGGGTCGATCGCGCCGGACAGCAGCGACGCGCTCACACCGGCGGCCCGCGCGTGCCGGCAGGCGATGAACGGCGCCTTGCCGTGCAGCGTCTGCACGTCCGAGCGGCCTTCGCCGGTGATCAGCCACTCGGCGCCGGCCAGTGCGGCGTCGAGCCCGACCTGGCGCGCCACTACTTCGGCACCGGCCTCGAAGCGTGCGCCGAGCATGTGCAGCGCGAAACCGAGGCCGCCGGCGGCGCCTGCGCCCGGCAGCTCGCGGCCGCGGCGGTCGAGTGCGGCTTCGAGCAGGTCGGCGAAGCGGGCGAGGGCCGCATCGAGCGTCGCGACCTGTGCGGCCGTCACGCCCTTTTGCGGGCCGAACACGGCGGTCGCGCCATGCGCGCCCGTCAGCGGATTGTCGACGTCGGACATGCCGACGAATTCCGTTTCCTTCAGGCGCGGGTCGAGCCCCGACGCGTCGATGCGCGCGATGTCGGCGAGCCGCGACGGCACCGGCTCGACCGGCTGGCCGTCGGCGTCGAAGCACTGCAGGCCGAGGCCCGCGAGCAGCCCGGCACCGGCGTCGTTGGTGCTGCTGCCGCCGAGCGCGACGAAGAAGCGGCGCACGCCGTCGTCGAGCAGCGCGCGGATCGCCTCGCCCATCCCGCGCGTGCTGCGCGCGTCGACCGGCACGCTCATGCCGACCGGGTCGGTAATCCCGACGATCTCGGCCGTCTCGACGATCGCGGTGCGCGCATCGATCACGCCGACCGCCGCATCGCGTGCCGCCAGCGACGCGCCGGCCACCCGCAACGTGCGCCGCGTGCCGCCGCCCGCCAGCATCGCGTCGAGCGTGCCTTCGCCGCCGTCCGCCATCGGGCAGCACCGCACGACCGCGTCGGGCCGGGCGCGGCGAATGCCGGTGGCGATCGCGTCCGCGACCTGCTCGGCGGAAAGCGAGCCTTTGAACGAATCGGGCGCGATGACGACGACAGGCGCGGACGGGTGGTGCGGCATGGTGTCTCCGGAAGGCGTGATTGGTGTGAAGAATAAGTGGTCGAGCCACGAGGGTGGCTCATACGCTATCGGAGCTTACAGGATGGCGGGCCCGGGGTGGATACGCCGTTCGGCATAGCCGCGATCCGCGCGCATGGCCGTGCATCGGGCCGTCGGCAGGGCGGGGACACATGCGTGTCGTGCTGATCTGGCGGTACGAGGAAAATTGTTTGCTAGAATAGTCGATTCTTCCGGCCAAAGCCGTGCTCCGAGCCGCTTGCGCTAGCCATCCGGCGCGTGCAGGGATGGCGTGGCGCTCCGGCGCGGCGTGTGAGTGTGCGCACCTCACGCTGCAGGCAGGCACGGCAAGGAAAACCCGATTCGCTCGAATAATTTTAGGACGATTGAAGCCATGGCTAACGTTGTTGAGAACCTCGGCAAGCTTGAACGCCGTGTGACGATTTCTTTGCCGAAAGACACCGTGCAGAAGGAAATCGATGCCCGCATCCAGAAACTCGCGAAGACCGTGCGCATGCCGGGTTTCCGCCCGGGCAAGGTGCCGCTGAAGATGGTCGCCCAGCAATACGCGGGTCAGGTCGAAGCCGAAGTGCTGAGCGACAAGATCGGCCAGGAATTCTTCACGGTCAGCCGCGCGGAGAACCTGCGCGTCGCCGGCCAGCCGAGCTTCGAGCCGAAGCAGGAGCAAGCCGAGGACGCGTACGCGTTCGACGCGACGTTCGAGGTCTACCCGGAAGTGAAGATCGGCGATCTGGCGACGGCTGAAGTCGAGCGCTCGACCACGTCGATCGGCGACGCCGAAATCGACCGCACGCTGGACATCCTGCGCAAGCAGCGCGTGCACTACCACGCACGCGGCGAAGCCGGCGAGCACGGCGACGGCGGCGCGGACACCGCAGCGAAGAACGGCGACCGCGTGACGGTCGACTTCGTCGGCAAGATCGAGGACGTCGCGTTCCAGGGCGGCACGGCCGAAGATTTCCCGTTCGTGCTCGGCGAAGGCCGCATGCTGCCGGAATTCGAAACGGCGGCGCTGGGCCTGAAGGTCGGCGAACAGCGTACGTTCGACCTCAAGTTCCCGGATGACTACCACGGCAAGGACGTCGCCGGCAAAACGGCGCAGTTCACGGTCACGATGAAGAAGATCGAGTGGCCGCACCTGCCGGAAATCGACGCGGAATTCGCGAAGTCGCTCGGCATCGAAGACGGCGACCTCACGAAGATGCGTGCCGAGATCAAGGAAAACCTCGAGCGCGAAGCGAAGCGTCGCACGCAGTCGATCGTCAAGAACCAGGTGATGGACGCGCTGCTGAAGATTTCCGAACTCGACGTGCCGAAGGCGCTGATCGAGCAGGACCAGCAACGTCTCGTCGAAATGGCTCGCCAGGATCTGGCGCAGCGCGGCGTGCCGAACGCGAAGGACGCCCCGATCCCGGCCGAAATGTTCGCCGAGCAGGCAGAGCGCCGCGTGAAGCTGGGCCTCGTGCTAGCTGAACTCGTGAAGGCGAACGGCCTCGAAGCGAAGCCGGAACAGATCCGCGCGGAAGTCGACGAGTTCGCGAAGAGCTACGAAGACCCGAAGGAAGTGGTCCGCTGGTATTATTCCAACCAGCAGCGCCTCGCCGAGATGGAAGCGTTCGTCGTTGAAAGCAACGTCGTCGATTTCGTGCTGGGCAAGGCCAAGGTGACGGACAAGGAAGTGAGCTTCGAGGCACTCGCGAGCGCATCGGCGCAAGCGTAAGTGTCGCTCTAGCGGCGTGCCGGCTGTCGGAGCGACGGCCCGCACGCCGTTTTTACGTCAAGCGCACGGTTGCCATTAATATGGCGATTGAGCGGGCGGCTTCCTTCCGTTCAATTTTCCATTCGAACAAGGTTCATTGAATGATCACTCGCGCTGAATTGCTGGACATGCTTGCTTCGAACGCGCCGCAGGGTTTCGAGGCGCAAGCGCTGGGGCTGGTGCCGATCGTCGTCGAAACGAGCGGCCGCGGCGAGCGTTCGTACGATATCTATTCGCGTCTCCTGAAGGAGCGCCTGGTGTTCATGGTCGGCGAAGTGAACGACCAGACCGCCAACCTCGTGGTCGCGCAATTGCTGTTCCTCGAGAGCGAGAATCCCGACAAGGACATCAGCCTCTACATCAACAGCCCGGGCGGCTCGGTGTCGGCCGGGATGGCGATCTACGACACGATGCAGTTCATCAAGCCGGACGTGTCGACCCTGTGCATGGGCCTCGCGGCCAGCATGGGCGCGTTCCTGCTCGCGTCGGGTGCGAAGGGCAAGCGCTTCGCGCTGCCGAATTCGCGCGTGATGATTCACCAGCCGCTCGGCGGCGCGCGCGGCCAGGCATCCGACATCGAGATCCAGGCACGCGAGATCCTCTACCTGAAGGAACGGCTGAACAACCTGCTCGCGCAACACACGGGCCAGGACGTCGAACGCATCGCGCGCGACACCGACCGTGATAACTTCATGTCGAGCGAGGACGCGAAGGCGTACGGGCTGATCGACCAGGTGTTGTTGAAGCGCCCGTGAGTTTAAACGGGGTGCCGCCCCGATTCGGGCCGGCGCCCTCAAACGTCCCGAGTGCCCTGAGCATCTGCGGCAAGCGCATCCAGCCGGCTCCGGTCGCGCCCTAGGCGCGGCGTCCGGAGCAATCGGCGTATCATGTCATTTACCTGTCCGGAGGCTCTACATTCATGGCGGACAAAAAAGGTTCGAACAGCGAGAAGCTGTTGTATTGCTCGTTTTGCGGGAAAAGCCAGCATGAGGTGAAAAAACTCATCGCGGGCCCGTCGGTGTTCATCTGCGATGAATGTATCGACCTCTGCAACGAAATCATTCGCGACGAGGCGGCTGCCGCCGGCGTCGAGGCCAGCCTGTCCCGGTCGGATCTGCCGAGCCCGCAGGAAATTCGCGACATCCTCGATCAGTACGTGATCGGCCAGGAGCGCGCGAAGAAAATCCTCGCGGTGGCCGTGTACAACCACTACAAGCGCCTGAAGCATCTCGACAAGAAGGACGACGTCGAGCTGTCGAAGAGCAACATCCTGCTGATCGGCCCGACGGGCTCCGGCAAGACGCTGCTCGCGCAGACGCTCGCGCGGTTGCTCAACGTGCCGTTCGTGATCGCCGACGCGACGACGCTGACCGAAGCCGGCTACGTCGGCGAGGACGTCGAGAACATCATCCAGAAGCTGTTGCAGAACTGCAACTACGAGGTCGACAAGGCCCAGCGCGGGATCGTCTACATCGACGAAATCGACAAGATCAGCCGCAAGTCGGACAACCCGTCGATCACGCGCGACGTGTCGGGCGAGGGCGTCCAGCAGGCGCTGCTGAAGCTCGTCGAGGGCACGATGGCGTCGGTGCCGCCGCAGGGCGGCCGCAAGCACCCGAACCAGGATTTCATCCAGGTCGACACGACCAACATCCTGTTCATCTGCGGCGGCGCGTTCGACGGCCTCGAAAAGGTGATCACCGATCGTACCGAGAAGACCGGCATCGGTTTCGGCGCGACGGTCAAGAGCAAGCAGGAACGCGACGCGGGCGAGGTGCTGCGCGAAACGGAACCGGAAGACCTGATCAAATTCGGTCTGATCCCCGAATTGATCGGCCGTCTGCCGGTGGTCGCGACGCTCGGCAAGCTCGACGAAGCTGCGCTGATGAAGATCCTGGTCGAGCCGAAGAATGCGCTCGTCAAGCAGTATCACAAGCTGTTCGCGATGGAGCGCGTCGAGCTGGAGATCCGGCCGGGCGCGTTGCAGGCAGTCGCCCGCAAGGCGATCCGCCGCAAGACCGGCGCGCGCGGTTTGCGTTCGATCATCGAACAGGCATTGCTCGACGTGATGTACGAGCTGCCGACGATGAAAGGGGTCAGCAAGGTCATCATCGACGAGAACGTCATCGATGGGGACGGCAAGCCCTTGCTGATCTACGAGGACACGCCGAAGGTGGCGGGTTCGAACTGACCGGCTTGCCGACGATGTTCAGCGAAAAAGGCCGTTCATGAGTCCGTGGGCGGCTTTTTTTCGTTTATCTTGTGGGTAACTCTGACTCGACACGCGGTGGTTACTTTCTTACCGAATATTTCCCGCACTTGAAGGCTTGCAATTCGTTGTGGCGGCCTCAATTACCGAACAATTGATTCCACTCATGGGGAAATGAAATGTCAGGCACCCAACTTCTCCCGCCGGAACGCATCACGCTCCCGCTGCTGCCGCTGCGGGACGTCGTCGTTTTCCCGCACATGGTCATTCCGCTCTTCGTGGGCCGGCCGAAATCGATCAAGGCCCTCGAAGCAGCGATGGAAGGCGGCAAGCACATCATGCTCGTCGCCCAGAAAACCGCGGCCAAGGACGAACCGACCGAAAAGGACATGTACGAGGTCGGTTGTATCGCCAACATTCTGCAGATGCTGAAGCTGCCGGACGGCACCGTGAAGGTGCTCGTCGAGGGCCTGCAGCGCGCGAAGGCATTGTCCATCGAAGAACAGGAGACGCAGTTCTCCTGCGAAGTGATGCCGCTCGAGCCCGATCATGCGGATAGCGCCGAAACGGAAGCGCTGCGCCGTGCGATCGTGTCGCAGTTCGACCAGTACGTGAAGCTGAACAAGAAGATCCCGCCGGAAATTCTTACGTCGCTGTCGGGCATCGATGAAGCAGGCCGTCTCGCCGACATGATCGCCGAGCGCCTGCCGCTGAAGCTCGACCAGAAGCAGCACATCCTCGAGATGTTCCCGGTCATCGAGCGCCTCGAGCACCTGCTCGCGCAGCTCGAAGCCGAGATCGACATCCTGCAGGTCGAAAAGCGCATCCGCGGGCGCGTGAAGCGCCAGATGGAAAAGAGCCAGCGCGAGTACTACCTGAACGAACAGGTCAAGGCGATCCAGAAGGAACTGGGCGAAGGCGAGGAGGGTGCGGATCTCGAGGAACTCGAGAAGCGCATCAACGCCGCGCGCATGCCGAAGGAAGCCAAGAAGAAGGCCGACGCCGAGCTGAAGAAGCTGAAGCTGATGTCGCCGATGTCGGCGGAAGCGACCGTCGTGCGCAACTACATCGACACGCTGATCGGCCTGCCGTGGCGCAAGAAGAGCAAGGTCAACAACGACCTGTCGAACGCCGAGCAGGTGCTCGACGAGGATCACTTCGGCCTCGAGAAGGTCAAGGAACGGATCCTCGAGTATCTCGCGGTGCAACAGCGCGTGGACAAGGTCAAGGCGCCGATCCTGTGCCTCGTCGGGCCTCCGGGTGTCGGCAAGACCTCGCTCGGCCAGTCGATCGCCCGTGCGACGAACCGCAAGTTCGTCCGCATGGCGCTCGGCGGCGTGCGTGACGAAGCCGAGATCCGCGGTCACCGCCGTACGTACATCGGTTCGATGCCGGGCAAGATCCTGCAAAGCCTCGCGAAGGTCGGCGTGCGCAATCCGCTCTTCCTGCTCGACGAAGTCGACAAGATGGGCATGGATTTCCGCGGCGATCCGTCGTCGGCGCTGCTCGAAGTGCTCGATCCGGAACAGAACCACACGTTCGCCGACCACTACATCGAAGTCGACTTCGACCTGTCGGACGTGATGTTCGTCGCGACGTCGAACTCGCTGAACATCCCGCCGCCGCTGCTCGACCGGATGGAAGTGATCCGTCTGTCGGGCTACACGGAAGACGAGAAGGTCAGCATTGCCCAGCGTTACCTGCTGCCGAAGCAGAAGAAGAACAACGGGCTGAAGGACGGCGAGATCGAGGTCACCGAGCAGGCGATCCGCGACATCATCCGCTACTACACGCGCGAAGCCGGTGTGCGTTCGCTCGAGCGGGAAGTGTCGAAGATCTGCCGCAAGGTCGTGAAGATGCTGCTGTTGAAGAAGGCATCGGGCGCGATCAAGGTCGATGGCGAGAACCTCGACACGTTCCTCGGCGTGCGCAAGTACGACTTCGGCCTCGCGGCGAAGGAAAACCAGGTCGGTCAGGTGACGGGCCTCGCGTGGACGGAAGTCGGCGGCGACCTGCTGACGATCGAAGCCGCGGTGATGCCAGGCAAGGGCAACGTGATCCGTACGGGTTCGCTCGGCGACGTGATGAAGGAGTCGGTCGAGGCTGCGCGTTCGGTCGTGCGCTCGCGTTCGCGTCGTCTCGGCATCAAGGACGAAGCGTTCGAGAAGCAGGACATCCACATCCACGTGCCGGAAGGCGCGACGCCGAAGGACGGTCCGTCCGCCGGCGGTGCGATGACGACCGCGCTGGTGTCGGTGCTGACGGGTATTCCCGTGCGGGCCGACGTCGCGATGACGGGCGAAATCACGTTGCGTGGCGAAGTGCTGCCGATCGGCGGGCTGAAGGAAAAGCTGCTGGCTGCGCATCGCGGCGGCATCAAGCTCGTGCTGATTCCGGAAGAGAACGTGAAGGATCTCGCGGACATTCCGGACAACGTGAAGAACGCGATCGAGATCGTGCCGGTCCGCTGGATCGACAAGGTGCTGGAGCTCGCGCTCGAGCGTTCGCCGACGCCGCTGCCGCCGGAAGAAGAAGCGAAGGCTGCGGCGCCGGTCGGTGAGGCGGCGAAGGATGCCGGCTCGACGGAAGTCGTCAAGCACTGACCCTGAGCACCGTCGTTGCTGACGGTCGTTCACGAAACCCGCGGCGATGTCCGCGGGTTTTTTTTATGCGCAGCACAATCGTGCGAGCGCGTGGGTTAAAAAAATTCACGCGCAGGCTTGGCAAAATGATCGGGGATGAATTAAACTTGCGGGCTCGCTGATTGTTGATGCGCAAACGCAGATCGCAGTCAGAACGAATCGGAAACGGGTGCTTAGCTCAGCTGGTAGAGCGGCGCCCTTACAAGGCGTAGGTCGGGGGTTCGAACCCCTCAGCACCCACCAGTTTCCCGATTCAGCCAGACCAAGGAGCGGTAGTTCAGTCGGTTAGAATACCGGCCTGTCACGCCGGGGGTCGCGGGTTCGAGTCCCGTCCGCTCCGCCAAACAAACAACAATGCCCGCCTTGTGCGGGCATTGTTGTTTGTGCGTTCGGTTTGCGCCCGCTGCCGGGCGCGTAACTGCGGAGCGGAGGAAGCCGCCTGCTCGGCTTCCGGCGGGACGAGAAGGGCTGCGCTTGCAAGCGCAGCTGCGGCCTGCGGGAGGTAGGCGAGTCCCGTCCACTCCGCCAGAAAATGAAAAAGCCCGCCTTGTGCGGGCTTTTTCATTTGTATCGTCGTGATTCCACTCCGCGCTCGAGCACAGCATTGCCTGCGTTTTATCCCGTCCCACCCCGTATGTTGTAATATCGGTCGTTTTGTCCAATTTTCCCGTCACGCATGCTCGATTTCTTCCGTAATCACCAGCGCCTGATGATGGCGCTCCTGCTCCTGATCGTGTTGCCGGGGCTGGGTTTCGTCGGGATCCAAGGTTTCCGCGGTTTCTTCGACGACAGTGCGAACGTCGCGGCAGTCAACGGGCACAAGATCACGCGGGTCGAATTCGACGGCGCGTTCCGTCAACAGATCGATCAGGCGCGTCAGGCGCTCGGCGGGCAGTTCGACATCAAGATGTTCGACACGCCCGAGCATCGCAAGCAGGTGCTCGACGGGCTGATCCAGCAACGCGTGCTGGCCGACGAGACGCAACGTCTGCACCTGACGGCCTCCGACAACGCCGTGCGCGATGCGCTGATGAGCGACCCGATGATCGCGTCGCTGAAGAAGCCCGACGGCACGATCGACGTCGAACGCTATGCGCAGCTGCTGTCGTTCCAGGGGATGACGCCCGAGCAGTACCAGGAACGGGTGCGTTACAGCCTGTCGCTGCAGCAGATTCCGGCCAGCATCGTGTCGAGCGCGTTCACGCCGAAGAGCCTCGCGCAACGCCTGTCCGAACTCGCCGCGCAGCAGCGTGAAGTGCAGGCGCTCGTGCTGAAGACGAGCGACTTCGCAGCGAAGGTCCAGCCGACCGACGCGCAGCTCACCGCGTACTACGACGCGCACAAGCAGAGCTTCGCGACGCCGGAAACCGCGACGATCCAGTACCTCGTCTATTCGCCGGCCGCAGCGGCTGCGAGCGCGCAGCCGACCGAAGCGGACATCAAGAAGTTTTACGACGACAACCCGACGCACTTCCGTACCGAAGCGCAGGTGCGCGTGAGCCACATCTTCATTGCTGCGCCGGGCAGCGCCAGCGCGGCCGACAAGGCAGCAGCAAAGGCGAAGGCCGAGCAACTGCTCGCCGACGTGAAGGCGCATCCGGACCAGTTCGCGCAGATCGCGCAGAAGAGCTCGCAGGATGCGCCGTCGGCGGCGAAGGGCGGCGACCTCGGCTTCATCACGCGCGGCTCGACCGCGGGCGGCAAGGCATTCGACGACGCCGCGTTCTCGCTCAAGCAGGGCGACGTGAGCGGTATCGTGCAGTCGGATCTCGGTTTCCACATCCTGAAGGCGACCGAAGTGAAGCCGGCGGTCGTCAAGCCGTTCGCGGAAGTGAAGGACCAGATCGCGGTCGACCTGAAGCAGCAGTACGCATCGAAGGCGTTCTCGGACAACGCGGAAGGCTTCACGTCGACCGTCTACGAAAAGGCGAAGACGCTGCAGCCGGCCGCGGACAAGTACAAGCTGACGATCCAGACGGCCACCGTCACGCCGACGCCGAATCCGCAACTGCCGCCGACGAGCCCGTTGAACAATCCGAAGTTCCTGGCCGCCGTGTTCGCGAACGACGCGGTGAAGAACCAGAACAACACGCAGGCGATCGACGTCGGCAACAACACGCTGATCTCGGCGCGCGTGACCGAGCACAAGCCGGCTGCCGTGCCCGCGCTCGACGCGATCAAGGACGTCGTGCGCCAGAAGGTCATCGCCGAGCAGGCCGCGGAACTCGCGAAGAAGGACGGTGCGGCGAAGCTGGCCGAGCTGCAGAAGTCGAAGTCGACCGACGGGTTCGCGGCTGCGCAGAAGGTGTCGCGCACGCAATCGCAGGGCCTGACGCCGGCTGCGCTGAGCGCCGTCTACAAGGTCGATGCGAAGACGCTGCCTGCTTACGTCGGGGTCGACCTCGGCGCGGACGGTTATGCGATCTATCGCGTGAACGCGGTGATCCCGGGTTCGGCGGTCGATCCGCAGCAACTGGCGGCCGCGCAGCAGCAGATGGCGCAGGTCGACGCGCAAAGCGAAGGCGAAGCGTATCTCGCCGCGTTGCGCGATCGTTCGAAGGTCAAGCTGTACGGCAGCACGACGGCCAGCCAGCAGCAGGACGGCGACAACTAAGCCTCGTTTCGCCCGCAACCATCAAAAAGCCCCGCTCGAAGCGGGGCTTTTCGTTTTGCGACGCTCGGCTGCGGTCAGCCGCGCGGCTTGCCGAGCAACGGCTTCAGTGCCGGCCACACATTGTCGAGCAGGATGCCCTGCGCCTGCTGCGCGGGATGCATCTGGTCGGCCTGGAACAGCTCGGGCTTGTTCTCGATGCCGGCCAGCAGGAATGGCACGAGCGGCACGCCGAGGTCTTTCGACAGCCGCGTATAGACCGCGTGGAACTTCTGCGTGTAGTCGGGGCCGTAATTGGGTGGCACGTACATGCCGACCAGCACGACCTTCGCCCGCGCGCGCTGCGCGCTGGCGATGATGTCGCGCAGGTTCTGCTCGGTCGTCGCGAGCGGTACGCCGCGCAGCGCGTCGTTCGAGCCGAGTTCGACGACGACGATCGACGGCTTGAGCCGCTGCAGCACCGCGGGCAGCCGCGCACGGCCGCCGCTCGTGGTGTCGCCGCTGACGCTGGCGTTCGCGACGCTATAATCGATTCGCTCGGTCGTGAGCCGTTGCCGCAGTAACGCCACCCAGCCGGTGTCGCGCGGCAAGCCGTATTCGGCCGAGAGACTGTCGCCGAGGACGACGATCACGGGCGGGCCCGATGCCGGCGCCGTCGCGGCGCGTGCGGGCACGGTGACGGCCAGCAGGGTGCCCAGCAGCGCGGCGGCCGCCGCGCGTCTTTTCCAGCGAAATGTCGTGTCCATGTTCAAGATTACCGATCCGATCATCGAAGTCCATGACGTGTGCAAGCGGGTTGCCGATGCAACGGGCGAGCTGACGATCCTCGACGGCATCACGCTCGCCGTGCAGCCGGGCAGCAGCCTCGCGATCGTCGGCGCGTCGGGGTCGGGCAAATCGACGCTGCTTGGCCTGCTTGCAGGGTTGGACAGCGCGACGAGCGGCACGGTTCGCCTGCTCGGCCGCGCGCTCGACCAGCTCGACGAGGACGAACGCGCGGCGCTGCGCAACGGCGCGGTCGGCTTCGTGTTCCAGTCGTTCCAGCTGATGCCGCATCTGACGGCGCTCGAGAACGTGATGCTGCCGCTCGAACTGCAGGGCGGCATCAGCGCGCGCGATGCGGCCGACCGTGCGCGGGCGCTGCTCGTGCAGGTCGGTCTCGGCGAACGCACCGCGCATTATCCGAAGCTGCTGTCGGGCGGCGAACAGCAGCGTGTCGCGCTCGCCCGCGCGTTCGTCACGCGCCCGGCGATCCTGTTCGCCGACGAGCCGACCGGCAGTCTCGACGCGGCAACCGGCCACGCGGTCATCGACCTGATGTTCGAGCTGAACCGCACGCACGGCGCGACGCTCGTGCTCGTCACGCACGACGCGGAACTCGCGCGCCGCTGCGCAACGACGGTCACCATCGACGCGGGGCGCATCGTCGCGCCGCACGCGGCATCGCGCAACGCGTGAATGGTCGTGCCGGCCGCGCGGCGTCAATCGCACGGCCGGCACGGGCATGACGCCGTCGCGTCAGCGCGTCAACGCTTGAGTGCCGCGCGGGCGCGCTCGATCAGCGCCGTGGTCGACGAGTCGTGCTTCGCCGGATCGACCGATTCGGCCGACAGGTCGCCTTCGACCACCTTGCCGAGAATCTTGCCGAGCTCGACGCCCCACTGGTCGAACGGATTGATGTCCCACACCGTCGCCTGCACGAGCACCTTGTGCTCGTAAAGCGCGATCAACGCGCCGAGCGTGCGCGGTGTCAGCGCATCGACGAGCAGCGTCGTGGTCGGGCGGTTGCCGGGGAACGTCAGGTGCGGCGCGAGCGCTTCCTTGCCGGGCCCGGCGACCTTGCGCGCTTCCTCGAGCGTGCGGCCGAGCATCAGCGCTTCGCTCTGCGCGAAGCAGTTCGCGAGCAGCTTCGGATGATGGCCCGCGAGCGGATGTTCGGGCGTCAGCACCGCGATGAAGTCGATCGGCACGATCGTCGGCCCCTGGTGCAGCATCTGGAAGAACGCATGCTGGCCGTTGGTGCCCGGCTCACCCCACGTGACGGCCGACGTCGGGTAGTCGACGAAGGTGCCGTCGAGGCGCGCGGATTTGCCGTTGCTCTCCATTTCGAGCTGCTGCAGGTAAGACGGCAGGTAGTGCAGCGCTTCCGAATACGGCGCGACGAGATAGCTCTGCGAGCCGAAGAAATTCCGGTACCAGATGCCGATCAGGCCGAGCAGCACCGGGAGGTTGCGCTCGAGCGGCGCTTCGCGGAAGTGGCGGTCCATGTCGTTCGCGCCGGCCAGCAGTTCGTCGAACTGTTCGGGGCCGATCGCGATCATGATCGACAGGCCGACCGCCGACCACAGCGAATAGCGGCCGCCGACCCAGTCCCACATTTCGAACACGTTGTCCGCGGCGATGCCGAACTTCACGACTTCGGCCGGGTTCGCCGACACGCCGACGAAGTGCTTCGCGAGCGCATCCTCGGGGCAGCCGCGCGCGACGAACCAGTCGCGCAGCGAGCGTGCGTTCGTCATCGTCTCGAGCGTCGTGAAGGTCTTCGACACGATGATCGCGAGCGTTTCCTCGGGATCGACCTGTTCGAGCACGCGCGCGAGATCGGCGCCGTCGACGTTCGACACGAAGTGCGTCGAGATCTCGGGCGTCGCGACGTGGTGCAGCGCATGCACGACCATCTTCGGGCCGAGATCGGAGCCGCCGATGCCGATGTTGATCACGTGGCGAATGCGCTTGCCCGTATAGCCCGTCCACGTGCCGCTGCGCACGGCGCGCGCGAACGTCGCCATCTTCGCGCGCTCGGCGCTCACCTGCGCATGGAACGGCGCTTGCGGGTCGGTCGCGCGCAGCGCGGTGTGCAGCGCGGCGCGGCCTTCGGTCGGGTTGACGATCTCGCCCGCGAACATCGCGTCGCGGCGCGCCTCGACGCCGGCGTCGCGCGCGAGCTGCACGAGCAGGCGCAGCGTTTCGTCGTCGATGCGATTCTTCGAGAAATCGGCCGCGAGACCGCCGCCCGGAATCGTGAAGCGTTCGGCGCGGGTCGGCGCGCGATCGTTTTCCGGCGCGAACCAGTCGCGCAGCCGCGCGTGGCGGATCTGTTCGAAGTGGGATTGAAGGGCAGTCCAGGCGGGGAGCGATTTCAGCGTCATGGCGGTTCGAGTGAAGCGTGAATCGGGAGGAATGCCGCGCCGGCTCATCGGGATCGGAAAGCCGGCGGACGAGAAGGCCCGCCGTGCGGCGGGGCAGTCAGTATAGCGGCGTTACGTGTCGGCGCGCGGCGACGGGTAAAAAAGGCGATTGATCAGCGTGCGTACCATCGGCGCGAGCTCGCCGGCGGTGAGCCCGGCCGGGCCGGTGCCGTTCGCGGTCAGCGTGTCGGCCGCGAGACCGTGCAGGTAGACGCCGGCCAGCGCGGCTTCGTACGGCGCGACCCGCTGCGCGAGCAGCGCGCCGATCAGGCCGCCGAGCACGTCGCCGGTGCCGCCCGTGGCGAGCGCCGCGTTGCCGGTCGGGTTGATCGTCACGCGGCCGTCGGGCGCCGCAATCACCGTGCCCGAGCCTTTCAGTACGACGATGGCCGCGTAACGTGCGGCGAGCGCTTGTGCGGCGGCGACGCGATCGCGCTGCACCGAGGCCGTGTCGCCGCCGAGCAGGCGCGCGGCTTCGAGCGGATGCGGCGTCAGCACGCACGGATTGCCGCGCGCGCCGCGCGTGGCGACGGCGGCCGCGAGGTCCGCGTGCGTCGCGACGAGGTTCAGCGCGTCGGCGTCGAGCAGCGTCGCGATGTCGTGCGCGAGTACGTCGCGCACCAGCGTCGCCGCGGCTTCGCGTGTGCCGAGCCCGCAACCGGCCGCGATCGCGGTCATCGCGCCGAGGTCGAGCGTGTCGGCCGGATGCAGCATCAGTTCGGGGAAGGGCGGATCGTACGGCGGCGCGCCTGCGCCGAGGAAGCCGACGTGCACCTTGCCGGCGCCCGCGAACAGCGCGGCGCGGGCGGCGAGGATCGGCGCGCCGCACATGCCGGTATCGCCGCCGAGCACCGCGAGGCTGCCGTACGTGCCCTTGTGGGACGCGAAGGCGCGCACGGGCAGCGCCGCGGCGAACCGCGCGGGCGCATTCAGCACGATGGCCGGCGCGGCGGGTGGCGTGACGTCGAGCGACGCGACGTGGATCTCGCCGGCGAGATCGCGGCCATCGCCCGTGTAGAGGCCGGGCTTCGCGCCGATGAAGGTGAGCGTGTGGGTGGCCGCGACGGCGACGCCCGCGCCGACGATCCGGCCCGTGTCGCTGTCGAGCCCGCTCGGCACGTCGAGCGCCAGCACGCGGCCGCCGCCGCGCGCATGGGCGGCGATGCGTGCGGCCTGCTCGGCGAACGCGCCGTCGAGCGCGCGGCCGAGACCGATGCCGAACAGCCCGTCGACGACCCACGCGTAACCATCCAGCGACGCGGGCGGGGTAGCCGACAGCGGCACGCCGGCCGAGCGCGCGAGACCGAGCGCCCATTGCGCGTCGTCCGGCTTGACCGGTACCGGCATCCACGCATGCGTCGCGACGCCGAGTTGCTGGAGCTGCGCGGCGGCGACCAGTGCGTCGCCGCCGTTGTTGCCGGGGCCGACCGCGAACCAGACGGGGCGATCGTCGCCGGCGACGCGCTCGGACAGCCAGCGCGCGGCGGCGGCGGCGGCGCGGCCCATCAGCGTGTGCGGCGGCAGCGCGGCGGTTGCGTCGGCTTCGGTCGCGCGCAGGTCGGCGACGCGCAAGAGCGCGATCGGATCGGAATCGGGAAGCGGGTGGGTAACGGTCATCGCGGGATCGTGGCGGCTGGCAAGGATGCCGCCACGAGTCGGCCCCGCGGCGGTCAGGTCGTGAAGCGGCCGGCGCTCAGCGCGGCGAGCGTGTCGGCGGGCCAGTGCTGGACGTTGCCGCCCAGATAGTCGGTCACCACTTTAGCAGACCCGCACGCGAGGCCCCAGCCGGCCGGGCCATGGCCGAAATTGACGAACACGCGTGGATGCGGGGTCGGACCCACGACGGGCAGGCCGTCCGGCGACAGCAGTTGCATGCCTTGCCACGACAGCGCGGCCGAAATCTTCGCGGCGCCGGGCACCCAGTCGTGGACGGCCTGGCCGAGCAGCGCGAGCGCGGCCTCGGACAGCGGCTCGGCGAGCGGCTTCGCGGTATCGGCGAGGCTCTGCAGCACGGCGCCGCCGCCGATACGCAACCGCTGGTGGGTACGCGTGATCGAGATGCGCTTGATCGCATCGACGACGCTCAGGTGCGGTGCGTGTTCTTCGTACGCGACCGGCGCGGTGAGCGTATGGGTGCGGACCGGATGCAGCGGCAAGCGCCAGCCGAGCCGTTCGAGCAGCGGGAGGCTGCCCGCGCCGGCGGCGACCACGATCGCGTCGGCGGACATCACGTCGACCTCGCGCGCCTTCGCCGTGTTCCGGTTGCCCGGCGGCACGAGCTCGACCGCCGCGCGGCCGTTGTCGATGCGGATCGCGGTGACGTCCGCGCCGAAGCGGAACTGCACGCCGTGCTCGTCGAGCGTCTGCTTGACCAGTTTCGCGAACAGCGGGCAGTTGCCGGTGCGCTCGGTTTCGAGCAGCACGCCGCCGGCAAAGCCGGGCTCCGCCGGCACCGACGGTTCGAGCGCCGCGCATTCGTCGGCGGTGAGCGTGCGGTACGGCTGGTCGAGCGTGCGCAGCAGGTCGAGCGCGGGCTGCAGCGCGTCCCAGTCGCGCGGATCGCGCACCACGTGCAGGATGCCGGGTTTCTGCTCGAATTCGAGCTCGAGGCGCGCCTCGATATCGGCGAGCGTGTCGCGCGACACGTCGATCAGCGGGCGCAGCCGCGCGTACTGCGCGGCGAACACGTCGGGCTCGCGCAGCGTGCCGAGCTGCTTGACGAAGCGGCGCACGCCGCCGTTGAAGCCCGGCTTGTAGACGATGCCGCTGTCGCGCGGCTGGCGCTGGCGCATGAACGTCGGGCCGAACCAGACGTCGAGCGGGCTCGGCAGCAGCGCGCCGCCGTCGCCGTAGGTCGCGCCTTGCGCGACGGTCGCGTGGCGTTCGACCACGCACACGCGATGGCCGGCCGCGCGCAGCTGGTAGGCGGTGGCGACGCCGCTGATTCCGCCGCCGATGACGATGACATCCATGGATTGCTTCGATGACGGGCGGCGCGCACGCCGCCCGGTGAGAATTCGCTGAGGGCCCGGGCCCGGTGAACCCGGAATGATAGCGCCAAAAGTGCGCGAGCCGGCGCCGGCCGAGCATGGGTCGTGCGGTTGCGCGACGGCGGCCGGCGTGCGACCCGCGCAGGCCGGTCCGGCGGCCGGCCGTGCGCGCCCCGCGCCCGGGCACCGGTGCGGTGCAGGCGGACTACCGATCGGCCGGTCTTGGGCGGCCGACTTCCGGGTATAATTACGGCCTTCCTTTCGCCCCACGTCGCCACCTCGCGCGACTCATCGACGTCAGTCCAGCCCATGGCTCACTTCTCGTGTTTTCCCGGCGCTTCGGCCCTCTCCGATTTCCGTCAAACCCGTCTGCTCGACACGCTCAGGCAAATCGACGCCAACATCGTCGCGGTGCGCGGCCAGTTCCTGCACTTCGTCAATGCGGCCGAGCCGCTGTCGGTCGACGACAGCGCGCGCATCGATGCGCTGATGCACTACGGCGAGCCGTTCCAGCCGGCGGGCGAGAAGGGCGCGACCGAGACCTTCGTCGTGCTGCCGCGCTTCGGCACGGTCTCGCCGTGGGCGAGCAAGGCAACCGACATCGCGCAGCACTGCGGTCTCACGCAGGTGCGCCGCATCGAGCGCGGCGTCGAATTCACGGTCACGCTGAAGTCGGGCCTGCTCGGCGGCAAGAAGGCGCTGTCGGACGACGCGCGCGCGGCCGTCGCGGCTGCACTGCATGACCGGATGACCGAAAGCGTGGTCGCGGCGCGCGACGACGCGAAGCACCTGTTCGACGAACTGCCGGCCAAGCCGCTCGCGAGCGTAGACGTGCTGGGCGTCGGCCGCGGCGCGCTGGAGCGCGCGAACGCCGAGCTGGGCCTCGCGCTCGCCGACGACGAGATCGACTACCTGGTCGACGCGTTCCGCAAGCTCGAACGCAACCCGACCGACGTCGAACTGATGATGTTCGCGCAGGCGAACAGCGAACACTGCCGCCACAAGATCTTCAACGCGCAGTGGACGATCGACGGCGAAGCACAGGACATGTCGCTGTTCGCGATGATCCGCAACACCGAGAAGCTGAGCCCGCAGGGCACCATCGTCGCGTATTCGGACAACTCGTCGATCATGGTCGGCGCCGAAGCCGAGCGCTGGTTCCCGCGCAAGGCCGGTGCGGCCGGCGAGCCGGGTGAGCGCTACGACCGCCACACCGAGCTCACGCACACGCTGATGAAGGTGGAGACGCACAACCACCCGACGGCGATCTCGCCGTTCCCGGGGGCGGCGACCGGCGCGGGCGGCGAAATCCGCGACGAAGGCGCGACGGGCCGCGGCGCGCGTCCGAAGGCCGGCCTCACGGGCTTCACCGTGTCGAACCTCGACCTGCCCGACGCCCGCCAGCCGTGGGAAAACGCGCGCGACGCCGCGCAGCCGGTGGCCGAGCGCAACCCGAACGAGCAGCACGGCCCGTACGGCCGTCCGGACCGCATCGCGTCGCCGCTGCAGATCATGATCGACGGCCCGCTCGGCGGCGCCGCGTTCAACAACGAATTCGGCCGCCCGAACCTCGGCGGCTATTTCCGTGTGTACGAGCAGAACGTCGGCGGCACGGTGCACGGCTATCACAAGCCGATCATGATCGCGGGCGGCCTCGGCAACATCGCGGATCAGCACACGCACAAGCACGACGTGCCGGCCGGCTCGCTGCTGATCCAGATTGGCGGCCCCGGCATGCGGATCGGCATGGGCGGCGGCGCCGCGAGCTCGATGGCGACCGGCGCGAACACGGCCGAACTCGACTTCGACTCGGTGCAGCGCGGCAACCCGGAAATCGAGCGTCGCGCGCAGGAAGTGATCAACGGCTGCTGGCAGCTCGGCGCGGAAAACCCGATCCTGAGCATCCACGACGTCGGCGCGGGCGGCCTGTCGAACGCATTCCCCGAAATCGTCGACGGCGCGGGCAAGGGCGCGCGCTTCGAATTGCGCAAGGTCGCGCTCGAGGAATCGGGCCTGTCGCCGCGCGAAATCTGGTCGAACGAGGCACAGGAGCGCTACGTGCTGGCGATCGCGCCGGCCGACCTGCCGCGCTTCGAGGCGATCTGCGCGCGCGAGCGCTGCCCGTTCGCGGTGGTCGGTGTCGCGACCGACGAACGCCAGTTGAAGCTCGTCGACGACGAAGCGACGGGCGCCGACGAATACCCGGTCGACATGCCGATGGAAGTGCTGCTCGGCAAGCCGCCGCGCATGCACCGCGACGTCACGCGCGTCGCGACCGAGCGAGCGCCGGTCGACGTGACGGGCATCGCGCTGTCGGCCGTCGCGCTCGACGTGCTGAAGCACCCGACGGTCGGCAGCAAGTCGTTCCTGATCACGATCGGCGACCGTTCGGTCGGCGGTACGTCGGTGCGCGACCAGATGGTCGGCCCGTGGCAGGTGCCGGTGGCCGACTGCGCGATCACCGCGCTCGACTACGCGGGCTTCAAGGGTGAGGCGATGACGATGGCCGAGCGCACGCCGCTCGCCGTGATCGATGCGCCGGCATCGGGCCGCATGGCCGTCGGCGAAGCGATCACGAACATCGCGAGCGCGCCGATCGCGTCGCTCGACAAGCTGAAGCTGTCGGCGAACTGGATGGCCGCGTGCGGCACGGCCGGCGAGGACGCCGCGCTGTTCGACACGGTCAAGGCGATCGGCATGGAGCTGTGCCCGGCGCTCGGGATCGGCATCCCGGTCGGCAAGGACTCGCTGTCGATGAAGACGAAGTGGGACGAGCAGGGCGTCGCGAAGGAAGTCGTGTCGCCGGTGTCGCTGATCATCTCCGCGTTCGCGCCGGTCGAGGACGTGCGCCGTCATCTCACGCCGCAACTGCGCCGCGTCGCCGACGCGGGCGACACCGTGCTGATCGCGATCGATCTCGGCCGCGGCAAGAACCGGATGGGTGGCAGCATCTTCGCGCAGGTCACGCAGCAGGTCGGCGACACGACGCCGGACGTCGACGACGCGGAAGACCTGAAGCGCTTCTTCAACGCGATCCAGTCGCTCAATGCGCAGGACAAGCTGCTCGCGTACCACGACCGCTCGGACGGCGGCCTGTGGGCGACGGTGTGCGAAATGGCGTTCGCGGGCCATGCGGGCGTGTCGCTGAACGTCGACATGCTGACGCTCGACCCGAACCACGAATCCGACTACGGCGACGCGAAGGACTGGGCGAAGCAGACGAGCGGCCTGCGCGACGACCGCACGCTGCGCGCGCTGTTCTCCGAAGAGCTCGGCGCTGTCGTGCAGGTGCGCGCATCCGACCGCGATGCGGTGCTCGGCGCGCTGCGCGAATTCGGTCTGTCGACGTGTTCGCACGTGATCGGCTCGGTCAACGATCGCGACGTGATCGAGGTGTACCGCGACGCGAAGAAGATCTTCGATGCGCCGCGTGCCGAACTCCATCGCGCATGGAGCGAAGTGAGCTGGCGCATCGCGCGCCTGCGCGACAACCCGGCCTGCGCGGATGCCGAATACGACGCGCTGCTCGACGCGGCCGATCCGGGCCTCTCGCCGGTGCTCACGTTCGACCCGGCCGACGACATCGCCGCGCCGTTCATCGCGACGGGCGCGCGGCCGCGCGTCGCGATCCTGCGCGAGCAGGGCGTGAACTCGCATCTGGAAACCGCGTACGCGTTCGATCGCGCAGGCTTCGATGCGCACGACGTGCACATGAGCGACCTGCTCGCCGGCCGCGCGACGCTGGCCGATTTCGCGGGTGCGGTCGCGTGCGGTGGCTTCTCGTACGGCGACGTGCTGGGCGCGGGCGAAGGCTGGGCGAAGACGATCCGTTTCAACGCGAACCTTGCCGACATGTTCTCGGCGTTCTTCGCGCGTCCCGATACGTTCGCCCTCGGTATCTGCAACGGCTGCCAGATGCTGTCGAGCATCGCGTCGATGATCCCGGGCGCGGAAGCGTGGCCGAAGTTCACGCGTAACAAGTCCGAGCAGTTCGAGGCGCGCTTCTCGTTCGTCGAGGTGGAGAAGTCGCCGTCGATCTTCTTCGCGGGGATGGAAGGCTCGCGGATTCCGGTCGCGGTCGCGCACGGCGAAGGCTACGCGGACTTCTCGCAGCAGGGCGACATCGATCGCGTCGCGGTCGCGATGCGCTACGTCGACCACCGCGGCGAAGCGACCGAACGCTATCCGTTCAACCCGAACGGGTCGCCGGCCGGCATCACGTCGGTCACGACGGCCGACGGCCGCTTCTCGGTGCTGATGCCGCACATGGAGCGTGTGCATCGTACGGTCACGATGAGCTGGCACCCGGAAGGCTGGGGTGAAGCGAGCCCGTGGCTGCGCGTGTTCCGCAACGCGCGCCGCTGGATCGGCTGATCGGATGATGTTCGACCCGAACGCGCCGGTCGAGGTCGTCACGCTGCGTGACGAACGGGCGAGCGAGGCCGATGCGATCGGCCGCGTGATCCGGGCGGCGTTCGCGGGCGAGCCGCAGGGCGGCGAGTTCGAACAGCGCATCGTCGACACGCTGCGCACGGACGGGGCGCTGAGCGTATCGCTCGTCGCGGAGCGCGACGGGCGTATCGTCGGGCACGTCGCGTTCTCGCCCGTCGCGATCGGCGGCGAGCCGGCCGGCAGCCAGCAGTGGTACGGGCTGGCACCGCTCGCGGTGCGGCCCGATTGCCAGCGGCAAAGCATCGGCGCGGGGCTCGTGCGCACGGGGCTCGACGCGTTGCGGCGGCTCGGCGCGCGTGGCTGCGTGGTGCTGGGCGAGCCCGCGTATTACACGCGTTTCGGGTTCGAACCGCACGGCGACATCGTGTTTCCAGGCGTGCCGCCCGAGTATTTCCTCGCGCTGCCGTTCGACGAATCGGCGCCGCTGCCGGCGGGCGACGTGCGTTATCACGACGTGTTCTATCCCGCCGCGTAGCGAACGCCGCAGGCGGGTAACACCTGGTATGGGAAAGCCGCTCTTCGGAGCGGTTTTTTATTGCGCGTCGGCCACGCACCATCGCGTCGCGCTACATCTGTTTCGTGCACGTCAAAAGAAAAAGCCGCTCCGAAGAGCGGCTTTTCGATGCGCGTATGACGCGCGCCGGCGTTACTGGATCTTCGCCTGCTGACGCAGACCTTCCTCGAACGCCTGCAGCTTCTGCTGCACGAGCTGCTGCGCGATCTGCGCCTTCACCTGGTCGAACGGCGGCGGCGCGATGTCGCGGATGTCGTCGACGCGGATGATGTGCCAGCCGAACTGCGTCTTCACCGGCGCGTCGGTCATCTGGCCTTTCTGCAGCTTCTGCGCGGCTGCCGCGAATTCCGGCACGTACGCCTTCGGGTCCGACCAGTCGAGATCGCCGCCGTTCTTGCCCGAACCCGGGTCCTTCGAGTATTGCTTCGCGAGGTCCTCGAACTTCGCGCCGCCCTTGATCTTCGCGATCAGGTCCTTCGCCTGCTGCTCGTTGTCGACGAGGATGTGGTGCAGGTGGTACTCGCGGTTGCCGCCCACGCCCTTGACGAGTTCGTCATAGCGCGCCTTCACTTCGGCATCGGTCGGCTGGTTCTTCTTCAGGAAGCTCTCGATCATCGAGCGCAGCACGACGGTCTGCTGCGCGACGGCGACTTGCGCCTTCACGTCCGGACGATTCGGGATGCCTTCGCGGATCGCTTCCTGCATCAGGATTTCGCGGTTCACCAGTTCCTGGCGCACGGCCTGCTGCAGTTGCGGGCCGTCGGTCTGGCCTTGCTGGACGAGCTGCGCGACCATCGCGTCGGCGCGCGACTTCGGAATCGGCGTGCCGTTGACGACGGCGATGTTCTGGGCGAATGCCGGTGCCGCTGCAAAAGCAGCCGCCGCGACCCACAGGCGGGGGGATTTCAGGATCATCGGGAATTCCTAATGAGACTAGATTGAAGATTCGTTGAATTCTTCGGGCGTGTAAGCCACGATCGCGAGCGCGTGAATGCCGCGCTGCATCGCATCAGCGAGCGCATCATACACCAGCCGGTGCCGCGCGACGCGCGGCTTGCCCGCGAACGCGGACGAGACGATCGTGACCGTGAAATGGCCGCCGGAGGCCGCGCCCGCATGGCCCGCGTGCTGCGCGCTGTCGTCGCGCACGGTGAGCGACAGCGGCGCGAGCGACGCGGTGAGGCGCGCTTCGATCAGCGCGATGCGTTCGTCGGCGGAGGCGTGGAGAAAGGCGTCGCTCATGTCATTCGTCCTTCAGGTACTTCGTGAGCCACAGGCTCTGCAGGATGATGAACACGACCATCGCGCCCGTCGTACCGAACAGCTTGAAGTTCACCCATTGCGATTCGGTGAAGTTGTGCACCACGTACAGGTTCGCGACGCCGAGCACCGCGAAGAACAGCGCCCAGGCGACGTTCAGCTTGTCCCACACGGGCACGGGCAGCGTGAGCTGCTTGCCCATCATCTTCTCGATCAGGTTCTTGCCGAACGCATAGCGTGCGGCGAGCAGCCCGATCGCAAACAGCCAGTACAACACAGTCGGTTTCCATTGAATGAATTTCTCGTCATGCAGGACGAGGGTGGCGCCACCGAACACGACGATCACGCCGAGGCTGACCCACAGCATCGTGTCGACCTTCCGGTGCCGGAAGGCGACCCAGGCGACCTGGGCCAGCGTCGCGACGATCGCGACGGCGGTGGCGGTGAAGATGCCCCAGACCTTGAAGGCGACAAAAAACAGGATGATCGGAAACAGATCGAACAGGAATTTCATGGCGCTCGCAGCTGCGTGACGGGCCGCTGGCGCGGCCCGTCACCGTTGTAGGGACCCGCCAGGCATCGCCGTCGCGGATCGGGGGCGGGCCGCCCCGGGCTGGCTGCCTCGGCGATCCGCCCGGCGCCGCTCATTCGTTTTCGGGTCGGGACTCGAAGTTTAACGCAGCCGAATTGATGCAGTACCGCAAACCGGTCTTGTCGCGCGGGCCGTCCTCGAACACGTGGCCCAGATGCGCGCCGCAATTGTTGCAGCGCACTTCGACGCGCACCATCCCGTGCGAGTAGTCGACCTTCTCGTCAATCACCTCGCCGTTGAGCGGCTTGAAGTAGCTGGGCCACCCGCAGCCGGAGTGGAACTTGGCGCCGGATTCGAACAGCGGCGTGCTGCAGACGACGCACTTGTAGATGCCGGCGTCCTCGGTGTCGGTGTATTCGCCGGTGAACGCGCGCTCGGTCGCCGCGTGCTGCGTGACCTCGTACTGCATCGGCGTGAGCCGGCGGCGCAGTTCGGCGTCGTCCTTCTGGTACGGGAAGGTCTTGTCGTCGGAATCGTGGGACATGGGGGTTCTCCTGATCGGTCGGTCGAGATGCGCGGGTTGCGGGCTCAGGACGAGCAGCTCACTTCGAGCGAGCCGGCCCAGTCGGGCGGCAACGCCGCGTACGCTTCATGCTCCGGTTGTTCGTCGAACGGACGGCGCAGGATCTGCGCGAGCCGCTCGACTTCCGAAAAATCCTTTTCCTTCGCGCGCCGGATCGCGACTTCGGCCAGATGGTTGCGAAGCACGTATTTGGGGTTCGCGCGGTTCATTGCAACCGCGCGCGCCGCGTCGTCGCGCGTTTCCTCGGACAGCCGCGCGCGGTAGAGGTTCGCCCAGGCGTCGAATGCTTCACGGTCGATGAAGAGGTCGCGCACGGGTGCGTCGCGGCTCGCGTCGTGCTTCGAGATCTGCGCGAGCCGGCGGAACGTCAGCGTGAAATCCGCGTGGCTCGCATGCATCGTCTCGAGCAGCTTGTTCGCGAGTTCGGCGTCGCCCTCGCGTTCGAGTTCGAGGCCGAGTTTCGCGCGCATCGCGCGTTCGAGCGCGGGGCCGAAGCGCTCCGGAAACTTCGCGAGCACGGCCTGTGCGTCGTCCACCGCGCGCTCGGCGCGCGCATCGTCGTCGGCGATGCCGTGCTGCAGCCCGATCAGCGGCAGCAGCGCCTGCGCGAGGCAGTAGCAGTTCCAGTGCGCGATGCGCGGCTGCATCCGGTACGCATAGCGGCCGCTGGTGTCCGAGTGGTTGCAGATGTGGTTCGCATCGAACGCATCGACGAAGCCGAACGGACCGTAGTCGATCGTCACGCCGAGAATCGACATGTTGTCGGTGTTCATCACGCCGTGGCAGAAGCCGACGGCCTGCCATTGCGCGACGAGGTCGGCCGTGCGCAACGTCGCCGCTTCGAGCAGCGCGAGGTACGGATCGTCCGCGTCGCGGCAGGCCGGATAGAAGCGGTCGATCACGTGGTCGGCAAGCTGGCGCAGCAGGTCGGGGCGATCGTTCGAAAAGAAGTGCTCGAAGTGGCCGAAGCGCACGAAGCTTTCCGACACGCGGGTGACGACGGCCGCCGTCTCGATCTCCTCGCGCACCACCGGCTGGTCGGAGCCGATCACCGTCAGCGCGCGCGTGGTCGGGATGCCGAGGTGATGCATCGCTTCCGAGCACAGGAATTCGCGGATCGACGAGCGCAGCACCGCGCGGCCGTCGCCCATGCGCGAATACGGCGTGCGGCCGCCGCCCTTGAGCTGCAGTTCGTAGCGCCGGCCGTCGGTGCCGGGCAGTTCGCCGATCGTCAGCGCGCGGCCGTCGCCGAGCTGGCCGGCCCACACGCCGAACTGATGGCCGGAGTAGACCGACGCGTACGGCATCGCGTGCGCGGGCCAGTCGCGCGTCGGGTTGCCGGCGAACAGCTCGGCGAAACCCGGCTGCGCGGCGATCGAGGGCGGCAGGTCGAGCAGTTGCGCGACGTCGTCGGAAAAGCCGACGACGTACGGCGCGGCGAGCGGCGCGGCCGGCAGCCGCGTATGAAACGCGTCGCCGAGCGTGACGAACGCGCGTTCGGCGGGCGCGCCGAGCGTCGCGGCGAGGTCGGGCAGGGTGTCAGCCGCATCGGCTGCGCTTCGGGAAAACGACATATTGAGCGCCTCTGGGTAAGCCGATATTGTAAGGCGGCGCCGCGCCGCCCGCATGGCGGCCCGCGCACCGTGCGCCACGCCCGTCCGGGGCCGCTGACGGGCGCACACCGGGATGGCTTCCGTACGGAAACCGTCCCCTGGCTGGTCACCGATTCGCATCCTCAGGGAGAACAAG
The DNA here is from genome assembly GCF_001319805.1 of Burkholderia sp. E168m22. Classification (NCBI taxonomy): domain Bacteria; kingdom Pseudomonadati; phylum Pseudomonadota; class Betaproteobacteria; order Burkholderiales; family Burkholderiaceae; genus Burkholderia; species Burkholderia sp. E168m22. Next base: position 127,309 of record NZ_BBSK01000022.1, on the reverse strand, counting down.
ACGATGGGTAAGCCGTTGCTGGGCCAGATGATGGATGTGCCGCTGCTGGTGTCGTCGCTGATTTCGCATGCCGCGCGGCACGCCGGCGACACGGAGATCGTGTCGAAGCGCGTGGAAGGCGACCTGCATCGCTATACGTACCGCGATTGCGAACGCCGCGCGAAGCAGCTGGCGCAGGCGCTCGCGCGGCTCGGCGTCGGGACCGGCGACCGCGTCGGCACGCTGGCGTGGAACGGCTACCGGCACCTGGAAGCGTATTACGGGATCGGCGGGATGGGCGCCGTGTGCCACACGATCAACCCGCGCCTGTTTCCCGAACAGATCGCGTACATCGTCAATCACGCGGAAGACCGCTACGTCTTCTTCGACATCAATTTCGCGCCGCTCGTCGATGCGATCGCGCCGCAATGCCCGCACGTGAAGGGCTGGATCGCGATGACGGACGCCGCGCACCTGCCGTCCGGCGCGACGCCGTTCCTCTGCTACGAAACGCTCGTCGAAGCCGAGGACGGGCGCTACGACTGGCCGCGGCTCGACGAGCAGCAGGCGTCGGGGCTCTGCTACACGTCGGGCACGACCGGCAACCCGAAGGGCGTGCTGTATTCGCATCGCTCGACCGTGCTGCATGCTTACGGCGCCGCGCTGCCCGACGCAATGAACCTGTCCGCGATGGACGCCGTGCTGCCCGTCGTGCCGATGTTCCACGTCAACGCGTGGGGGCTGCCGTACGCGGTGCCGCTGACGGGCGGCAAGCTCGTGCTGCCCGGCAAGGATCTCGACGGGAAATCGCTGTACGAGCTGATGGAGGCCGAGCGCGTGACGTTCTCCGCGGGCGTGCCGACCGTGTGGCTCGGCCTGCTGAACTACATGCGCGAGGCCGGCGTGCGTTTCTCGACGCTGAACCGCACGGTGATCGGCGGCTCCGCGTGCCCGCCCGCGATGCTGCGCACGTTCGAGGACGAATACGGCGTGCGCGTGATCCATGCGTGGGGGATGACCGAACTGTCGCCGCTCGGCACGCTCGCGAAGCTCAACTGGGCGCAGTCGCAGCGGCCGCTCGACGCGCAGCGCCGGCTGCTCGAGAAGCAGGGGCGCGTGATCTGCGGCGTCGACATGCGGATCGTCGGCGACGACGGCCGCGAGCTGCCGTGGGACGGTGTCGCATTCGGCGAACTGCAGGTGCGCGGGCCGTGGGTGATCGACCACTACTTTCGCGGCGATGCGTCGCCGCTGTCGGACGGCTGGTTTCCGACCGGCGACGTCGCGACGATCGACCCCGACGGCTTTCTGCAGATCACCGACCGCAGCAAGGACGTGATCAAGTCGGGCGGCGAGTGGATCAGCTCGATCGACATCGAGAACGTCGCGATCGCGCATCCCGGGGTGGCCGAAGCCGCGTGCATCGCGTGTGCGCATCCGAAATGGACCGAGCGGCCGCTGCTCGTCGTGGTGCCGCGCGAAGGCGCGAACCTGACCCGCGACACGCTGCTCGCGTTCTACGAGGGCAAGGTCGCGAAATGGTGGATTCCGGACGACGTCGTGTTCGTCGAATCGCTGCCGCACACCGCGACCGGCAAGCTGCAGAAGCTGAAGTTGAGAGAGACGTTCCGCGATTACGTATTGCCCACCGCGGTGTGCGCGCCGTAAGGCCTAAACCCGGGTCGCCGCCACCCCGCGCATCGGTCGCCCGATCCGTCCCCGGATCGGGAGCAAAATTCAAATTGAACGACCGTGCTTTTTCGTTGTATGCTGCCTCCGTTCATCCGGACATGCGGCCGTTCGACCGCGCACAATGAAAGCGCAGCCAATCCGGCGCGCGATGCATGGAGGCAGGCAGATGGCAGTGGATTACTCGACTCGCGACGGCGTGGCCGTCATCACGCTCAACAATCCGCCCGTCAACGGGCTCGGCCTGTCGACCCGCCAGGGCGTCATGGACGCGCTCGATCGCGCCGCGCGGGACCCGTCGGTCACGGCCATCGTGCTGACCGGCGCGGGCCGCGCGTTCTCGGGCGGTGCCGACATCACCGAATTCAATACGCCCAAGGCCTTGCAGGAGCCGACGCTGCACACCGTGATCCGCGCGGTGGAGGCGAGCGCGAAGCCGGTCGTCGCGGCGCTGCACAGCGTCGTGATGGGCGGCGGCCTCGAGCTTGCGCTCGGCGCGCATTACCGGGTCGCCGCGCCCGGCGCGCAGGTCGCGCTGCCCGAGGTGAAGCTCGGGCTGCTGCCGGGCGCGGGCGGCACGCAGCGCCTGCCGCGCGCGGTCGGGCTCGAAACCGCGCTGAACATGATCGTGTCGGGCGCGCCGGTGCCGTCGGAGCAGCTCGCGAAGAGCGGGCTGTTCGACGAAATGGCCGACGGCGACCTGCTCGACGCGGCCGTCGCGTTCGCCCGCAAGGTCGGCGCGCAGAAGGGGCCGCATCCGCGCGTGCGCGATCGCAAGATCGTCCACGAGAACGCGGCGGGCTTCATCCAGTTCGCGCGCAATTCCGCGCGGGCCGCCGCGCCGAATTACCCCGCGCCGCACAAGTGCATCGACGCGATCGAGGCCGGCGTGCTGAACGGCTTCGACAAGGGCAGCGTCGCCGAGCGCGAAGGGTTCGTCGCGCTGATGATGACGCCGGAAAGCCGCGCGCTGCGCCATGCATTCTTCGGCGAGCGGGCGGCGAGCAAGATTCCCGACGTGCCGGCCGATACGCCGCTGCGCGAGATCCGCCGGGTCGGCGTGATCGGCGCGGGCACGATGGGCGGCGGGATCGCGATGAACTTCATCAACGCGGGGCTGCCCGTCACGCTGCTCGAGACGAAGCAGGATGCGCTCGAGCGCGGCCTCGCGACGATCCGCAAGAACTACGACGCGCAGGTGAAGAAGGGCAAGCTCACGCAGGAGAAGCTCGATGCGCGCCTGGCGCTGATCACGCCGACGCTGTCCTACGACGACCTGAAGGAGGCCGACCTGATCGTCGAAGCCGTGTTCGAGGAACTCGGCGTGAAGGAGCAGGTGTTCAGGAAGCTCGACGAAGTCGCGAAGCCGGGCGCGATCCTCGCGTCGAACACGTCCACGCTCGACGTCGACAAGATCGCCGCGTTCACGAAGCGTCCGCAGGACGTGGTCGGCATGCACTTCTTCAGCCCCGCGAACGTGATGAAGCTGCTCGAGGTCGTGCGCGGCGCGCAGACCGCGAAGGACGTGCTCGCGACCGTGATGGCGGTGGCGAAGAAGATCCGCAAGACGGCGGTGGTGTCGGGCGTGTGCGACGGCTTCATCGGCAACCGGATGATCGAGCAGTACATCCGCCAGGCGCTGTTCATGCTCGAGGAAGGCGCGCTGCCCGCGCAGGTCGATCGCGCGATCGAGAAGTTCGGCTTCGCGATGGGGCCGTTCCGGATGAGCGACCTCGCCGGCAACGACATCGGCTGGGCGATCCGCAAGCGGCGCTACGTCGAGCAGCCCGATCTGCAGTATTCGAAGATCGCCGATCGCCTGTGCGAACAGGGCCGCTTCGGCCAGAAGACGGGCGCCGGCTGGTACGACTACGTGCCGGGCGACCGCAAGGCGAAGCCGTCGTCGCTCGTCGACGAGATGGTCGTCGCGTATTCGAAGGAGCGCGGCGTCGAGCGGCGCAAGATCGGCGACGACGAGATCGTCGAGCGGCTGGTGTTCGCGCTCGTCAACGAAGGCGCGAAGATCCTCGAGGAGAAGATCGCGTCGAAGGCGTCCGACATCGACATGGTCTACCTGACCGGCTATGGCTTCCCGCTGTGGCGCGGCGGGCCGATGCTGTACGCGGATACGGTCGGCCTCTATAACGTCGAGCGCGCGATCCGCCGCTATGCGGCCGCACCGAACGGCGACGCGTGGCAGCTCGCGCCGTCGATCGCGGAACTGGCGAAGGCCGGCCGCGGGTTCAACGGCTGACGCCGCCGCATCGCATCGCGGCGCGACCGATCCTGTCTGGAGACACGCAATGAAACGCACCGACGACGTCCTGCTCGTGATCGACGTGCAATACGACTTCATGCCGGGCGGCGCGCTCGCGGTGCCCGACGGCGATGCGGTCGTGCCGGTGATCAACGCGCTCGCGCAACGCTTCGACCAGGTCGTGCTCACGCAGGACTGGCACCCGCGCGAGCACGTGTCGTTCGCGGCGAACCATCCGGGCCGCGAGCCGTTCTCGACGCTCGCGCTGCCGTACGGCGAGCAGGTGCTGTGGCCCGTGCACTGCGTGCAGGACACCGACGGCGCGGCGCTGCATCGCGACCTCGACATCCCGCACGCGCGGCTCGTGATCCGCAAGGGCGGCGACGCGCAGGTCGACAGCTATTCCGCGTTCGTCGAAGCCGACCGCACGACACGCACGGGGCTCGCGGGCTATCTGCGCGAACTCGGGGCGAAGCGCGTGTGGTGCTGCGGGCTCGCGACCGACTATTGCGTCGCGTGGTCGGCGCTCGATGCGCGCGCGGCCGGTTTCGAAGCCGCGGTGATCAACGATGCGTGCCGTGCGATCGACCTGAACGGGTCGCTCGCGCACGCATGGCAGCAGATGCAGGCAGCGGGCGTCGTGCATGCGACGTCCGCGGGCGCGCGCCCGGCGGCGTAGCGCATTTCCCATCCGAATCAGCAGGACCGAAGGAGACTCGCATGACCGAAGCCGTAATCGTATCGACCGCACGCACGCCGCTGGCGAAATCCTGGCGCGGTGCCTTCAACATGACGCACGGCGCGACGCTCGGCGGCCACGTGGTCGCGGCCGCGCTCGAACGCGCGAAGCTCGACCCGGCGCGCGTCGAGGACGTGATCATGGGCTGCGCGAACCCCGAAGGCGCGACGGGCGCGAACATCGCGCGGCAGATCGCGCTGCGCGCCGGCTTGCCGGTCAGCGTGCCGGGGATGACGGTGAACCGTTTCTGTTCGTCGGGGCTGCAGACCATCGCGCTGGCCGCGCAGCGGATCATCGCGGGCGAAGGCGAGGTCTATGTGGCCGGCGGCGTCGAGTCGATCTCGTGCGTGCAGAACGAGATGAACCGGCACATGGTCCAGGAAGGCTGGCTCGTCCAGCACAAGCCCGAGATCTACTGGAACATGCTGCAGACCGCGGAAAACGTCGCGAAGCGCTACGGGATCTCGAAGGAGCGGCAGGATGCCTACGGCGTGCAGTCGCAACTGCGCGCCGCGGCCGCGCAGGAAGCCGGGCGTTTTCGCGACGAGATCGTGCCGATCACCGTGCTCGCGGGCATCGCCGACAAGGCGACGGGCCGCCTGTTCACGCAGGAAGTGACGGTCTCGGCCGACGAAGGCATCCGCCCCGACACGACGCTCGAAGGCGTGTCGAAGATCCGTTCGGCGGTGCCGGGCGGCGTGATCACCGCGGGCAATGCGAGCCAGTTCTCGGACGGCGCATCGGCATGCGTGGTGATGAGCGCCGAGGCCGCGCAGCGCGAAGGGCTGCAGCCGCTGGGCGCGTTCCGCGGCTTCGCGGTGGCCGGCTGCGAGCCGGACGAAATGGGCATCGGCCCGGTGTTCGCGGTACCCAGGCTGCTGAAGCAGGCCGGGCTGAACGTCGACGACATCGGCCTGTGGGAGCTGAACGAGGCGTTCGCGGTGCAGGTGCTGTACTGCCGCGACACGCTCGGGATCCCTGAGGACCGCCTGAACGTCAACGGCGGCGCGATCGCGGTCGGCCATCCGTATGGCGTGTCGGGCGCGCGCCTGACGGGCCATGCGCTGATCGAGGGCAAGCGGCGCGGCGTAAAGTACGCGGTCGTCACGATGTGCATCGGCGGCGGGCAGGGCGCGGCCGGCCTGTTCGAAATCCTCTGATCTTTGACCGGCGGCGGCCGCGGTGGCGCTTTGGCGTTACCGCCCGCCGTCGCAGCGAATCGGCGCGGCGCGCGCGCCATTCGCAACCACCGGGAAGCACAAGGCATGCACCCGGCAATGCCGTTTCCCCGGACTTGTCAAACGAATTGCCCCACCTATACTTGCTCTGACATTTGCCTTTCGGCACGATGGGCCAGATCGCGCGTCGCGTGATCCGTGCCGAGACGATTCGAACCAACGCAGCAGACCGACCGGGGACCGAATGAGTACGACCTATGCAGCCGGGGAACCGCCGCGCGTCGTCAGCGCGGCCGCGAGGCTCTACGCGAAATGCCTGCTGGTCGGATTCGCGTTGCTGCCCGCCTATCTGATTGCCTATCTGTGGTTCTTCAGCGACCGGGGCGTCGTGTTCGAGAACCACGCTTTCCATGAAATCGCGATCGCGGCGGCGACGCTCGAAGGCGCGTTCGTCACCTACGTGACGTGGGTGTGCTACCGGTCGTCCGGCGAGCCGCTGCTGCGCTGGCTGACGCTCGGGTTTCTCGGCTTCGCGATGATCTATGCGCTGCACGGGGCGTTCACCGGGATGGCGCACCACAATATCTGGCTGTTCCTGCTGTACGGGCCCGCGTCGCGGTTCGTGATGTCGGCGCTGCTGCTCACGGGCCTGCTGTCGTATTCGCGTCCGCCCGACCGGCTCGACAAGCGCACGAGCGTGCGGACGTGGTTGCCGTGGATCGTGTTCTTCCTGATCGTCAACGTGGCGGTCGCGTACATCGCCTATTCGCCGGTCGCGGGCGCGCTGGGCACGCGGCTGTCGATGGAAGGCGGCGCGCTGGTGTTCTCGCTGCTGAACGTGTGCCTGCTGCTCGCGCGGCGCATCCGCTCGCCGCTGATGGTGATCTACGGCGTGTCGATCATGGCGTTCGCGCTGTCGTCGCTCGCGTTCATCCTCGGCAAGCCGTGGAATCACATGTGGTGGCTCGCGCATGCGATCTTCGCGGGCGGATTCTTCCTGCTCAGTTACGGCGTCGTGCAGGCGCTGCAGACGACACGCTCGTTCTCGGCGATCTACAGCCAGGAAGACCTGATGAGCCGGCTGTCGGAATCGATGGCGCGTACCGAGAGCGCGCTGCAGGAACTGCGGCGCACGAACCAGAAGCTCGAATACATGGCCGCGACCGACCCGATGACGGGCGCGTCGAACCGCCGGCAGTTCATCGCGCAGGTCGAGCGCGAGATCGTGCGGGCCGAGCGCGACGGCACGCCGTTCTGCCTGCTCGCGCTCGATCTCGACAATTTCAAGAACATCAACGACGCATACGGGCACCAGATCGGCGACGAGGTGCTGCGCGGCGTCGTGCGCCAGTGCCTCGAGGCAATTCGGCCGGCGGGCGCGCTCGCGCGGGTCGGCGGCGAGGAGTTCATGGCGCTCTTGCCGGAGATGCCGCTCGAAGGCGCGCGGATGACCGCCGAGCGCGTGCGTTCGTCGATCTCGAGTTCGCCGTTCGGGCTCGACTTCAAGCGCGTGCAGGTGACGGTCAGCGTCGGCGTCGCGCAATACGGCGTCGACGGCAGCACGGTCGATGCGCTGCTGCGGGTGGTCGACGAGCGGCTGTATCAGGCGAAGCGGGAAGGGCGCAACCGCGTGGTGTCGCGCTAACCGGATTTGCACCGAAAGCCCCGGCGGCGGGAGTGCCGCCGGGGCTTTCGCGGGCCGGTGTCGGTATCGGCCTGCTCACGCGCGGCGACGCGCTAGCGTGACGCCACCGCCGTCGCCTGCTTCGACTGGTCGTCCTGCATCGACTGCGACGCCTGCCACCAGTACTTGCCCGCGCGCTGCTGCGGATCGCGGATCGCGAGATACGTCGTACTCCAGAGCTGCGCCGCGTTGGCTTCGGTCGCATCGGCGCTGCGCGTGCCGAATGCGTCGGTCTGGTACTTGCCGTTCACGTAGGACCACGTCCACATTTCCGACGTGCGCATGTCGCGTCCGTTCGAGATCACCTGCCAGATCGTCTGCCGCGCCTGCGTGAGCAGCGTGCGCGTCGCGGCCGACAGGTCCTGACGCGCCAGTTGCCGATCGAGCCCGGCCACCCACATCGCCTGCTGCCACGACCAGATCACCGTGCCGTGATACGCGGAGCTCGTGAACTTCGGCCACAGCGACGAGCTCGCATACGCGGGGTTCGCGATCAGCATCCCGACATCCGTCACGAGCCCGGTCGGGAACGGCCGCGTGACGTCACTGACGATCCGCTGGAGCTGATCGTCCGGCGGCGTACCGAACAGCAGCGCGAAACCGCCGTCCGAATTCATCACCGGAATCGGGTTGCCCTGCTGGTCGAGCGACAGCGCGTAGAAGGCCAGCGGTGCGTTGGGCGCGGCGCCGGCCGGCACGCCAGCGGACGGCGCATAGGCCGACACGTCGGTGGCCGCCTGCGCGGCCGGCACGCTGACCTGGAACAGCGGCGGCGCCTGCGTTTCCCACGTGACCGCCTGGTTCGCCGTGTTGGCGAGCGTCGCGCGTTGCTGGGCATCGAGGTACGGATCGAGCAGGCCGCGGGCGAGGAACGCGTTCGCCGCGCGCAGCGCGGCCGGCACGAGCACCGCGTTCACGTCGTACGGGTACACGCCGCCGCCGAGACCGTCGGTGCTGTCGCGCCAGTTGCCGACGATTTCGCCGGGCCGCAGGTGGATCAGGTTCGCGACCGACGGCTGCTGCGCGAACGGTTGCGCGGTCGTCGCGACGTGCAGCAGATTGACGACGAGGCGGCTGCCGTTGGTCTGCCCGTCGCTGCCGCGCTGCGCCAGATACGCGGCGGCGCGGGCCTGGCCGCGCGCATCGTCGATCAGCCACGCGGCCGCGATCGGTGCGAGCAGGTAGTCGCTGTCGATCATCTTGTAGTCGTAGGTCGGTGTCGCATCGTTCGGCCGCCCGTTCTTCTGGTTGTCGACCAGCGCGAATTCGCCGATGCCTTCCTCGTGCGCGACCTTGCCGTCGGCCGACAGGCGGCTCAGCACCGACGACAGGCCGGCCTCGATCGCCGCGGGTTCGAGCACGGGCATCAGCATGCGGACCGAGATCAGCGTGTCGCGGCCGAAGTACGTGTCGTACTGCCACGAGCCGGCCAGCAGCTTGTCGTTGAAGCTCAGGAATTCGAGCACGTTCTGGCTGACCGGGTCGGGATTTACCGACGGTGCGAACAGGTCGGCGTGCGTGATCGGCGACAGCGGCGTCTCGCCCGATAGCGCATCGATGTGCAGCTTCAGCGTGTGCGAACCCGCGGGTGCGTTGAGCACGAGCTTGCCGCCCGCTGCCGGCGCGATGCTGCCGCCGTCGCGCAGCGTGATGCGCAGCGCATAGCCGGGCGCGCCGTCGAGCCGGTCGCGTTGCCATTGTGCGGTGCTGCCCTGGACCGTCGGCGCGGTGAGGATCTGCTGCGGGATCGTCGCGCCGCCGTTGAAGTCGCGCAGGAAGCGCACGTTGCTGAGCACGCCCTGCCGGATCGTCAGCGTACCGGTGTCGACCGACACGTCGGCGCCGATGCCGTACAGCGGGCGGCCGTGCGTGTCCGGCGCCGACAGCGCCGACGGCGGCGTGTCGAGGGTCCAGTTCACCGGCTGCGCGGTGTCGTCGAACCACAGCCCGGTGCCGCTGTTGCCGGCGGGGAACACCACCAGCAGGCGCGGCTTCGTCGACGAGCGCACCAGCAGGTGCGCGGCGACCTTGTCCTGCCGGTAGAACGCGTTGATCTGGCCGCCGGTGTCCATGCGGAACGACAACGCGGCGGTGTTCGATGGCGGGGTGGTGGACTTGACGTCGTCGTCGTTGCAGGCCGACAGCAGGCCGGCGCAGACGAGCCCGAGACACAGCGACTTCGCAAGGCGATGCATGTTGATGTCCCTCCTGATGACTGGCGATTTTTTATCTGGATGTTCTAAGCGGCGGATCTTTTGTCCGTTTGGTCTCGCTTTGTATTCACTCTGCCGAATAATCGAAATGAATCGGGGTGTTGCGCTTCTTCGAAAGGAAAATAGGTTGGCAAATTAACAGAATGGCTGATAAATGCCGAACGCTGAAAACGACAGGGGCGAGCGTCGATTTCCTACGGGAAGGCCGATACGAAGGGCCTTCGCGCAGGTGAGCTGCGAATCCGGAGCGGCGAGGAAAACGATACGTAAGCCGTCGTAGGCGATTCTAAATTTACGGGAAAGTCGAAGTCAATAATGTTTTGTTTTTCGCGTATTGAATTGGAAAATTGGTCGCAATTATTACCCGCATCGCCGGTAAAACTTGCGATTTGACGAATTAGGAATTAACGCACTCCGGATATCCGGTGACAAAACGATCGGCAATACTCCATCGGGCCGGCGATTGATGCCGGACAGGAAACGAATCGCCGCGTTATGTCGGTCGGTGTCGTGACGGGCCGACATGTGCCGCAACCGCGCGGGCGACCTTCTCAGCAATCCGTGTTCCTGCGTCTGTCCGTAGTGCGAGGCGTCGTCGTCTGATCTCAAACCGGCCGCTGGCGGACGCAGTACGGCGGGCCGTCGCCTTCGGAGCCGCGCCGGCAGAAGCCGCTTGCCGAAGAGAACGCGAAGCTCGCGCGGCTCGTTCGTGGCCGATCCGTCGCCCGAAGCCCGCTACGAGCGGGCAATTTCTCGCACTCGGTATTTATAATCGCGCACGGCGGAGCCCTTCCAATCGCAGTGAGCGCGAATATCGGCCCAACTGATTTAGTATGAGCAATCTGCGCTCGGCGGGAGGGGCGCTCATTCCCAGTGAGGAGACCCATGCACCCCCGTCGGACTGCCCCTTACGTCATCGTGGCAATTGCTTCCATGATCGCGTGCGCGCTCATGGCGCTATGCGTGCTGCAACTCTTGCAGAGCCGCGACGACGCGATGGAGCGTGCAAGGGAAACGTCACGCAACCTCGGACTTGTCGCCGAGCGCGACATCGAACGCAATTTCGAGTTGTACGACCTGTCTTTGCAGGCCGTCATCCATGGGTTGCAGCGCCGCGATGTGATGGACGCTTCGCCCAGCTTGCGCCGTGCCGTGCTGTTCGATCACGCGATGACCGCGGAATTTCTCGGTTCGATGCTCGTGATGGATGCAGGCGGCAATATCGTCCTGGATTCGGGCTATGACGAGCCGCGCAAGGGCAATTTCGCCGATCGCCGATACTTCACGATCCACCGCGACAATCCGAACGTCGGACTCTATGTCAGTGACCCATTCGTATCCCGTTTGCGGGGAGGCATGCTCAGTATCGCGCTTACGCGGCGGATTTCGAACCCCGATGGATCGTTTGGCGGCATTGCCGTTATTGCGGTCAATCTTGAATATTTTCATCAGCTCTTCGCCGGGCTTTCGCTTGGCAAACATGGCTCGATTTCGCTGATCGGCGAAGACGGCAAGATGGTGATGCGTCAGCCGTACGATGTGCATACCATCGGCCGCGACCTCAGCAAGGCCGCAACGTTCCGGCGTTTCCAGACCGCGCGAGAGGGCTCCTTCTCTGAAACCTCGTCGATCGACGGCGTGCGCCGCCTCTACTACTTCAAGCATTTGCCGAAACTGCCGCTGATCATCATGGTCGCGGAGGCCGAGCAGGACATTTACGCCGCCTGGCGGCAACGTGCGATCACGATCGGCGGACTGGTCGCGACGTTCGGGGTGGCGTTCATCGCGCTGTCGCTGCTGCTCGGTTCGCAGCTGCGGCGCCGTATGCGAGCCGAGTCGGAACTCGTGCTGCTCGCCCGGACGGACGGTCTCACCGGCCTGAGCAATCGCCGCAGCTTTGGCGAGGTACTGGACAACGAGTGGCGTCGCGCCCGGCGTGCGCGTTCCGTTTTCTCGCTGCTGTTCGTGGATGTGGACCGGTTCAAGGCTTACAACGACACGTACGGTCATCAGGCCGGGGACGATGCGTTGGCGGCGGTCGCGCGGTGCATCGGCGAGAACATTCGCCGGCCGGCCGATACGGCGGCTCGTTATGGCGGGGAGGAGTTCGTCGTGTTGCTCCCCGACACGTCGCAAACCGGCGCGGCGCAGATCGCCGAGCGGATTCGTGCGGCCATCGACGAGTTGGCCCTCGAGCACGCTGGCAGCGAATACGGGCGTGTTACCGCGAGCATTGGCCTGGCGAGCTGGACGCCCGATCAGGAAGGGCAGCCTGATGCCGTGATCAAGGCGGCTGATGAGGCGCTGTACTACGCGAAGGCGACTGGTCGGAACAAGGTCGCCGCGTTGCAGCCGGCGGAGTGAGGGGGCTGCATCGTGCGTGCCGTCAGACGCGTGCCAGCGGTGACCGAACCCGACGGACGCACCTCAAGAACAGTCCATTGCCGTCGGTAAGTTTGGTAGGCTTGTTGCCTGCCTTCGCTTGTCGGATCTTGATGTCGGTAAGTGGCATGGTGAAAAAAGCGGGTATCGTCCCGGAAGATTTCAAACGATGCCCGCTTTTTTCGACCGGGTGCGATTCCGAGCGAACGAGAGCGAACGGCAGGCGGGCGCAAGGTGCCCGACTGGCAAGGGTTCAGGCCAATCGCCGACCCAACACGAACAGGAGCAACCGAAGTGATCAGACATATCGTCATGTGGAAGTTGAAGGAATCGGCCGAAGGCGCGACGCGTGCGCAGAACGTGCTGAAGCTGAAGGAAAAGCTCGAAGGCTGCCGCGATCTCGTGCCGGGCACCCTGCAGATCGACGTCGGCCTGGCGACGCCGGGCCTCGACGCGACCGCCGACATCGTGCTCGTCTCCGATTTCACCGACAAGGCCGCGCTCGACGCATACCAGGTGCATCCGGTTCACCAGGAAGTGAAGAAATTCGTCGTCGCGGTGGCCGAATCGCGCGAATGCGTCGACTACATCGTCGACGTCGCACGATGAGCGACGCGGCAACCCCGACGGAAGGCCCGTCGATCGAAAGCCCGTTCGTCGATCTGCTCGGCGTGCAACTCGTGTCCGCGAAGGATGGTGCGAGCGAGATCGTGCTGCCGCTCGAGGAGCGCCACATGAACACGTGGAGCATCGCGCACGGCGGCGTGACGATGACGCTCGCCGATATCGCGCTTGCGATGGCGGCGCGCAGCCTGACCGACGACGGCGTCGGTGTCGTCACGGTCGAGATGAAGGTGAACTTCATGCAGCCGGGCCGCGGCGAGCTGCGCGCTTACGGGCGCGTGATGCACCGCTCGACGACGATGGCCTACTGCGAAGGCGAAGTGCGCGACAGCGACGGCAATTTCGTCGCGAAGGCGCTCGGTACCTTCAAATACATGCGGCGGCTCGCGGTCGGCCGCGACATCAAGCGGCAACGCTCGCGCACGGCGCCGGACGCGCAGCCCGGCCCGAGCGACGCGTAAACGCTCCCGCCATGCACGGCCCTGTCTCTTCGATGAGGCAGGGCCGTTTCGTTTTGCAGCCCGGATGCCGGCACACCGTGCGCCGCCGGTCCGGCCCCCGCGTGGCATCATGTCACGCTTGTCCGCTTTGTCCGTTCACGGTGCCACGCCGGCGCCGTCCACACCGATGCCGCTGAATCCGAAGATCGCCCAGGTGCTCGACATGATCGAGCGCGCGAAACGTCCGTCGTATCACCATCAGACGCCGCAGCAGGCCCGCGCCGCATACGAGAAGAGCGCGCCGATCCTCGACGTCGCGCCGGCGCCGATGCATTCGGTGGAGGAATGCGTCGTGCCGACGCGCGACGGCCGCACGATCGGCGCGCGGCTCTACTTGCCGGTCGCGCCGAGCCTGGCGGAGCCGCTGCCCGCGCTCGTGTACTACCACGGCGGCGGCTTCACGGTCGGCAGCGTCGACACGCACGATGCACTGTGCCGGATGTTCGCGCACGATGCGCAATGCGCGGTGCTGTCGGTCGGCTACCGGCTCGCGCCCGAACACAGGTTTCCGACCGCGGTGACCGACGCGGACGACGCATTGCAGTGGCTGCATCGCGAAGCCGCCACGTTCGGTATCGACGCCGCGCGGCTGGCGGTCGGCGGCGACAGTGCGGGCGGGACGCTCGCGACGGTCTGCGCGGTGCTCGCGCGCGACGCGGGCATTCGTCTTGCGCTGCAACTGTTGATCTATCCGGGCGTGACGGGTCACCAGGACACCGAATCGCACGCGCGGCTCGCCAGCGGCTACCTGCTGACGCAAGACACGATCCAGTGGTTCTTCACGCAGTACGTGCGTGATCGGGCTGATCGCGACGACTGGCGTTTCGCGCCGCTCGACGGCACGCGCGATGCGCCGTCGTTCGCGGGCGTCGCGCCGGCTTGGATCGCGACGGCCGAATACGATCCGCTGAGCGACGAGGGTGCCGCATACGCGGACAAGTTGCGCGCGGCCGGCAACGCGGTCACGCTGGTCTGCTATCCGGGGATGATCCACGAATTCTTCAAGATGGGCGGCTACGTGCCGGAGGTGCGGGCCGCGCATGCCGATGCGGTCGCGGCGCTAAAGGCTGCATTCGACGAGGTTTGACGGCGAGCGCCCGAAGGCGCACCCGCCGCGGGAGGATGGCGATGACGAATGGCGCGGGCGGGGTGGAAACGGGCGACTGGACGGTACTGGGCGGCGATGCTGCACGCATCCGCGACGCGGTGTTCGTGCGCGAGCAGCAGATTCCGCCGGAATGGGAGCTCGACGACGACGATCCGCTGTCGCTGCATGCGGTCGCTTACCGGACCGACGCGGCGACCGGGCTGCGCCGCGCGGTCGCGACGGGGCGGCTGCTGCCGTCCGGCACGATCGGCCGCGTCGCGGTGCTGGCCGACATGCGCGGGCAGGGTGTCGGGTCGGCCGTGCTGAATGCGCTGCTGGACGCCGCGCGCCGCCGCGGCGAAGCCGTCGTGCGGCTGTACGCACAGGATTCGGCGGTGTCGTTCTATCTGCGGCACGGCTTCGCGGCGGTCGGTGAACCGTTCGTCGAAGCCGGCGTGCCGCACGTCGAGATGACGCGCGCGCCGTAGCGCGCACCGCGTGCGTTCAGCGTGGCCGCGCCGCGTCGATATCGAACGTGAACGCGCGCTCGAATGCGCCCGGGCGGACGGTGCGGTGCGAGCCGTCGTCGTCGCTGCGCTCCTTGACCTCGACCGTCAGCCGCACGCCTTCCTTCATCGTGACGCGCAGCGCGGTGGTGCCGCGCGTGCCGTATTCGGGCGTCTCGATGAACGCGGCCGACAACGCGCGCTCGCGCTCGATCGGAATGCCCGTGTGCGGCAGTGCATCGTCGTCCGCGACGTGCGGGTCGCGCAGCAGCGCGATCAGTTCGTCGAGCGACGGGGTCGGATTGTCGGTCAGCAGCGTGCCGAGCTCCGCGCGCTTGCGCACCACTTTCGGCCAGGGCGTATCGAGCCGTGCATTCGACAGCGCATGCACGCCCGGCGCGATCGCCACGGGCGCGGCGACACGGCTTTCGCCCTCGGGGGCGCGGTTGCAGAACCACGCGAGCTCGCGCCGGCGCCAGTCGCCGACGAGCAGGTTGAAGCCGTTGTACACGGCCGCATGCTCGGCGAGCTGCGCGAGATAGTCGAGCGGCGCGACGGACGTGCCGCCGAGAAAGTCGGAGACCAGCTTGCCGCGGGTCGGTGCGCCCGCGCGGATGTCGAACGGCGCGCGGTAGTTGGTCAGCGCGGCGAAACGGCCGTCGCGCGATACGCCGAGCCACGTGCCGCCCGCTTCGAGATCGCGGCCGGCGAGTACGCCCGGCACGTCCTCCCACCACGAGAGCGGCGCGCTGGTCCGGCGAAAGAACTCGTCACGATTCGCGACGAGGGTAAAGACGGGACCGGCGGCGGCATCGGGCTGCCAGTCGAAGGCAATCAGACACATCGGGCGAATCTCTCGCAGGAAACGTCGGGCGCCGGCTGCGACTCGCGAGCCGGCGCCCGAACGGGTTGTCAGTGCATCAGGCTTCGGTCGGCCACGCGTACGGCAGCGCGTCGAACGCGAGCGCCGGGCCGTCGGCCGAACCGAGGTGCACCGTGCCGCCATCGAGCGCGGCGAGCTTGATCTCGACGAGCGCGTCGACGCCGCCCGCCGGCGCGGCCGCCGCGTTGACGATCATCCCGCACGGCTGGCCCGGGTCGTCGCTGTGGAACAACTCGACGCCGGCATGCACGTTATCGGTTTCGCCTGCGACATGCGCGAGCGCGGTGCGGCGCTTGATCGTGCCGCGGTATTGACTGCGCGCCACCACTTCCTGGCCCGGGTAGCACCCTTTCCTGAAGTTAACGGCACCGATCACGTCGAAGTTGACCATTTGCGGTACGAACTGTTCGACGGCCGGCTGCGTGATGCGCGGCTCGCCCGCGCGAACGTCGAGCCAGTCCCACACGGCGGGCGACACGACCGGCAACGTGCCGGCCAGCGCGGCGAGGCGCGCGTCGACCTCGGCGCGCGGGCCGATCCACAGATAGCGCTTGCGGCCAGCCGCATCGGGCACGCGGATCAGCGCGCCGGCCGGGCCGTCGACCTTCACGTGCACGCCGTCGGGCAGCGCATCGAAGATGCTGGACAGCGCGTCGCGCACGTCGCCCGCGAAGCCGACCACCGCGAGCGTGTCGCTCGCGTCCGTCAGCTTCGCCTTCGCGCGCAGCACGAACATCGACAGCCGCTTCTGCACGGCCGGCTGCACGTCCTTCGATACGAGCAGGCGCACATCGTGGCCGGCGCGCCACGTGAGGAACGACGCGAGCAGGCGGCCCTTCGGCGAGCAGTACCCGGACAGCCGGGCGCTGCCGGCATCGAGATGCTCGATGTCGTTGGTGAGCTGGCTATGCAGGAACGTCGCAGCATCGTCGCCGGCCACGTCGATCACGCCGAATTGCGGCAGCGGCATGCAGGCGGCCGGCGCATCGAAATCGGCGGCGGACGGGCGGGGGAAAACGGGGAGCGAGGCAGATGCGGCCTGGGCAGCCGGTGAAGCGAACGGTGTGCTCATGGAATGAGGGAACAGTCAACCCTGACTTTGACGGAGGCGAGCAAGTATTATATGGGTCTTACCTGAGTCACGTTTCCATGTCCCTACTGAAGAAATGCGCCGCGACGATCGTGGCGCTGGCCGTCGTCGTGGCCGCTGCCGGTGCGGGCGGCGGGTATTACTGGGCAACCCGGCCGCTGTTGCTGGGCTCGGCATCGCTCGACGTCACGATCAAGCCGCGCAGCAGCGTGAAGAGCGTCGCGCTGCAGCTCAAGCGCGGCGGCGTGCCGGTCGAGCCGTTCGCGTTCGTCGCGATGACGCGCGTGCTCGGGCTGTCGAGCCGGCTCAAGTCGGGCAACTACGAATTCAAGACCGGCATCACGCCGTACGACGTGCTGCAGAAGATCGCGCGCGGCGACGTGAACGAGTACGTCGCGACGGTCATCGAGGGCTGGACCTTCAAGCGGATGCGCGCCGAGCTCGACGCGAACCCCGATCTGGCGCACGCGACGGCCGGCATGAGCGACGCCGAGCTGCTGCGCGCGATCGGCGCGTCGGACGGCGCCGTGCAGCGCGGCAGCGGCGAGGGGCTGTTCTTCCCCGATACCTACCTGTTCGACAAGGGCACGAGCGACCTGAACATCTACCGGCGGGCATACCGCCTGATGCAGACGCGCATCGACGAGGCGTGGGCCGCGCGCACGCCGGGGCTGCCGTACAAGACGCCTTACGAAATGCTGACGATCGCGTCGATCGTCGAGAAGGAAACCGGCCACGCGGCCGACCGCGCGTTCGTCGCGGCCGTGTTCGCGAACCGGCTGCGCATCGGCATGCCGCTGCAGACCGATCCGTCGGTGATCTACGGGCTCGGCGACGCGTACGACGGCCGGCTGCGCAAGCGCGACCTGCAGGCCGACACTCCTTACAATACCTACACCCGACGCGGGCTGCCGCCCACGCCGATCGCGTTGCCGGGTGTCGCCGCGCTGCAGGCGGCGATCAATCCGGCCCCGACGAGCGCGCTCTATTTCGTCGCGAAGGGCGACGGCACGAGCGTGTTCTCGGACACGCTCGGCGACCACAACAAGGCCGTGGATAAATACATACGAGGTCAATAATGGCGAGCGGTAAATTCATCACGTTCGAAGGCATCGACGGGGCGGGGAAGACCACCCACCTGCAATGGTTTTGCGAACGTCTCCAGGGCCGGCTGGCGGCGGCCGGCCGGCAAGTGGTCGTCACCCGCGAGCCGGGCGGCACGCAGCTCGGCGAGAAACTGCGTGAAATCCTGCTGAACCAGCCGATGGATCTCGAAACGGAAGCGCTGCTGATGTTCGCTGCGCGGCGCGAGCACCTCGCGCTCGTGATCGAGCCGGCGCTCGCGCGCGGCGACTGGGTCGTGTCCGACCGCTTCACCGACGCGACGTTCGCGTACCAGGGCGGCGGCCGCGGGCTGCCGCGCGACAAGCTCGAGACGCTCGAGCGCTGGGTGCAGGGCGGGTTCCAGCCCGACCTCACGGTGCTGTTCGACGTCGCGCCGCAAGTCGCGAGCGAGCGCCGCGGCGCCGCGCGCATGCCCGACAAGTTCGAAAGCGAGTCCGACGCGTTCTTCTCGCGTACACGGGCCGAATACCTGCGGCGAGCGGAAGAGGCGCCGCACCGCTTCGCGATCGTCGACGCGACGCGATCGATTCCCGAGATCCGCCAGCAGCTCGAACGCGTGCTCGCCGCGCTGTAACCCGCAAGGAACGCACCACATGATCTATCCGTGGCAAACCGACGACTGGAACCGCCTGCAGCAACTGCGTGCGCAATGGCCGCATGCGCTGCTGCTGCACGGCCAGGCCGGGATCGGCAAGCTGCAGTTCGCGCAGCATCTCGCGCAGGGTTTCCTGTGCGAATCGCCGCAGCCGAACGGCGAGCCGTGCGGCACCTGCGCGGCCTGCAACTGGTTCTCGCAGGGCAACCATCCCGATTACCGGATCGTGCTGCCCGAGGCGCTGGCGGGCGAGGCGCCGGGCGCGGCGGACGACGCGAAGCCGGCCGACGCGGACGAAGGCGGCAAGAAGACCCGTGCGCCGAGCAAGGAAATCAAGATCGAGCAGGTGCGCGCGCTGCTCGACTTCTGCGGGGTCGGTTCGCACCGCGGCGGCGCGCGCGTCGTCGTGCTGTATCCGGCCGAGGCGCTCAACGTCGCTGCATCGAACGCGCTGCTGAAAACGCTGGAGGAGCCGCCGCCCGGCGTCGTGTTCCTGCTCGTGTCGGCGCGCATCGACCGCCTGTTGCCGACGATCATCAGCCGTTGCCGCCAGTGGCCGATGACGGTGCCGGCGCCGGAGGCCGCCGCCGCGTGGCTCGCGGCGCAGGGCGTCGACCACGCCAGCGCGCTGCTCGCCGAAGCCGGCGGCGCGCCGCTCGCCGCGCTGGCGCTCGCGAGCGACGAGAACCGCCCGCTGCGCGACTACACGCTCGGGCAACTGGCCGCCGGTGCGGCCTGCGATCCGTTCGCCTGCGGCGAGACGCTGCAGAAGCTGCCGGTGCCGCTGGTGCTCGGCTGGCTGCAGCGCTGGCTGTACGATCTGCTCGCGCAGCGGATGGCCGGCGCACCGCGCTACTTCCCGACGCACGCGGCGGCCCTGGCGCGCTGCGCGGAAGCGGTCGACGCGAACGCATTCGCGCGCTTCATGAAAGCCGTGACGCGGCAGCGGACGGTCGAGAACCATCCGCTCAACGCGCGGCTCGTATTCGAGGAATTATTTCTCGGATATCGGGAAATATTCGCTTGATCCTGCATTGTTTCCGATGGGTTGCGAAACGATGAACGGATCACGCGGGGGCGCGACCGTGGCCGGCCGGCCCGCCCACCTTGCCCGGTGCCGCATGCCGGCGGGCGCATGAGCGCCCGTCTCACGTATTCAGGAAACACGATGTTCGTCGACTCTCACTGCCACATCAATTTCAAGGGCCTGGCCGACCGCCTGCCGGCCGTTCTCGAGAACATGCGCGAGCACGACGTCACGCATGCGCTGTGCGTGTCTGTCGATCTCGAGACGCTGCCCGAGGTGCTTGCGATCGCCGAAGCGCACGACAACGTGTACGCATCGGTCGGCGTGCATCCCGATCACGAGGACATGCGCGAGCCGACGCTCGCGGAGCTGGTCGAGCTGGCCGCGCACCCGAAGGTCGTCGCGATCGGCGAAACCGGCCTCGACTACTATCGCCTCGAAGGGCGCTCGATCGCCGACATGGAATGGCAGCGCGAACGTTTTCGCACGCACATTCGCGCGGCGACCGCGACGATGAAGCCGCTGATCATCCACACGCGTTCGTCGTCGGAAGACACGCTGCGGATCATGGCCGAGGAGCGCGCGGACGTGCCGGGCGGCGTGATGCACTGCTTCACCGAGCCGTGGCCGGTCGCCGAGCAGGCGCTCGCGCAGAACTTCCATATCTCGCTGTCGGGCATCGTCACGTTCAAGAACGCGACCGACGTGCAGGACGTCGCGCGGCGCGTGCCGCTCGACCGGCTGCTGATCGAGACCGACTCGCCGTACCTCGCGCCGGTGCCGTATCGCGGCAAGCCGAATGAACCTGCGTACGTCAGCCATGTCGGACGCTTTATCGCATCTGAGCGCGGTGTCGCCGTCGAGGCGCTCGCCGATGCGACGACGCAGAACTTTTTCCGGCTGTTCAAGATCGCCCGCTAACGACGGGCGCGCAGCCGACAACCCAGGGAAGGAGCCCACAACAATGACGAAGCCGACCAACCATCTGCCCAAACGCGCACTCGTTGCCGCCGCATTCGTCGCGAGCGGGCTGTTCGCCGCCGCCGGCGCGCACGCCGAGTCGCTCGACGCGATCGTCAAGGCCGTCAAGTTCGACGACATCGCCGATATCGGCAAGCAGCTCAAGAGCGGCAAGCTCGATCCGAACACGCTCGCGCCGAACGGCGACCCGATCCTCGTGATCGCCGCCCGCGAGAAATCCGACAAGGTCGCGGCCGCGATCGCCACGACGCCGAACGTCGATCTCGAGAAGGAAGACAAGGCCGGCGAAAACGCGCTGATGCTCGCGTCGCTGAACGGCGACCTCGGGCTCGTCAAGCTGCTGATCGACAAGGGCGCGGAAGTCAGCAAGAAGGGCTGGGCGCCGCTGCATTACGCGGCGACCAACGGCCAGGACGCGGTCGTCAAGGTGCTGCTCGACCACGACGCGTATATCGACACCGCATCGCCGAACGGCACGACGCCGCTGATGATGGCCGCGCGCGGCAACCATGCGTCGACGGTCACGCTGCTGCTCGACCAGGGCGCCGATCCGCAGGTGAAGAACCAGCTCGGCATCACCGCGCTCGAGTTCGCGAAGCACTACAACGCGCCGGACGCGATCGAGATCCTGAGCAAGCGGACGACGCGTATCGGTGCGGCGACGCCGGCAGATGCGCAAAAGAGTGCAAAATAACGTTTTTTGGTGCGGCGGCGCCTGTCCGCCGGGCCGGCTTCCGGCCGGCGCCGGGCATTCGGCGCCGCACCAGCCAGGGCAGCGGGCGGTCTCGGGCCGCATTGACATAAGAAGGAACACCATGTTGCGCGCAATGTTTTGTGCCGCGGCGTTTGCCGTGCCGTTGTCGGCGGCGGCTTTCACGGGCGCGGATCTCGACCGGCTGTGCGCGAAGACGGACGTCAAGTCGCGGGCGTCGTGCGCGGCCTATATCGAAGGCGCCGCCGACGGCGTCTACAACACGATCGATGCGATCGGCGGCACCACGGGGCCGCGCGTCGGCCAGTACTTCTGCCTGCCGCCCGACATCCGGGCGCAACAGATGACGGACGCGGTGCGCAAGTACATCGCCGAGAATCCGAAGCTGGCCGACTACAACGCGAGCACCGCGGTGTCGCTCGGTCTCGGCAAGGCGTTTCCCTGCAGGAACGGCAACTGATCTGACGCCGTGTCCGGGCGCGTGCATGGCCCGGACGTCGCCGACGCATCCAGGACGAAGCCTGTGCGCTTCATCACTCGAGGGCGCCGATGATTTCAATCGAGGAACTGCAGCGCATCGCCGATGCGCCGTTGCATTCGTGGCTCGGCACGCTGGGTGTGTCAGTCATCGTCATACTGGTCGTCGCGGTCGTGCACCGCCTCGGCGCACGTATCGTCAAGCGCATCGCGCAGCCGTATCCGCTGATGAGCGCGATCCTGCGCTACATCGACAAGCCGTCGCTCGTCGTGCTGGCGCTGCTGGCGCTCGAATTCGTGTGGGTCCAGGCGGACGACGGCATGTCGTTCGTGCGCGGCATGCGCACCGCGGCCGCGGTCGGCTCGATCGTGTCGCTCACGTGGCTGCTGGTACGGCTCGCGGCCGGCGTCGGCGACGCGATCATCCAGGCCCATCCGATCGACACGGCCGACAACCTTCAGGCACGGCGTGTCCATACACAGGCCAAGGTGCTCGTGCGGACCGTGATGGTGCTGATCGTGATCATCGGCACCGGCGCCGCGCTGATGACGTTCCCCAACGTGCGCCAGGTCGGCGCGAGCCTGCTGGCATCGGCCGGTGTGGCAGGGCTGGTCGCCGGTATCGCCGCGCGGCCGGTGCTCGGCAACCTGATTGCCGGGTTGCAGATCGCGCTCACGCAGCCGATCCGGCTCGACGACGTGGTCGTGATCCAGGGCGAGTGGGGGCGCATCGAGGAAATCACCGGCTCGTTCGTGTCGGTGCGGCTGTGGGACCAGCGGCGCCTCGTCGTGCCGCTGCAGTGGATCATCGAGAACCCGTTCACGAACTGGACGCGCAGCAGCGCGGAGATCATCGGCACCGTCTACCTGTCGGTCGACTACCGCACGCCGCTTGCGCCGCTGCGCGAGGAACTCGCGCGGCTCGTCCACGCCGCGCCCGAGTGGGACGGTCGCGTGCAGGTGCTGCAGGTGACCGATGCGACGGAGCGTACGATGCAGTTGCGCGCGCTCGTCAGCGCGGCCGATTCGTCGTCGTGCTGGGATCTGCGCTGCCGCGTGCGCGAA
Organism: Burkholderia sp. E168m22; assembly: GCF_001319805.1. NCBI lineage: Bacteria > Pseudomonadati > Pseudomonadota > Betaproteobacteria > Burkholderiales > Burkholderiaceae > Burkholderia > Burkholderia sp. E168m22. Next base: position 104,516 of record NZ_BBSK01000022.1, on the reverse strand, counting down.
GGGTTGATCGCATATCTGCAGCACCGCTATCCGCAATGCCTGCCGCGCAGCCGGATGGAACTGTATCCGCACGAATCCGCGCCGGACGCACCGAATCCCGAACGGCCGCACGCGCGGTCGCCCGCCGCCAGCACGGCGGCCAACACCGCAGCCGACCCGCAGGCCGTCGACGGCCGCTGAACGCGGCTCGGCGCCTGCGCCATTCCCTGTTTCCCATTGTCATGACCGCGCTGAAGACGCTCGCCATCGCCAATTACCGCTCGCTGCGCGAGCTGATCGTGCCGCTCGCGGCGCTCAACGTCGTGACGGGGCCGAACGGCAGCGGCAAGTCGAGCGTGTATCGCGCGCTGCGGCTGCTCGCCGACACCGCGCAGGGCCGCGTGATCCCGTCGCTCGCACGCGAGGGCGGCTTGCCGTCGACGTTGTGGGCCGGCCCCGAGCGCTTCTCGCGCGCGATGCTGGCGGGCGACGTGCCGGTGACGGGCACCGTGCGCAAGGGGCCGGTGAGCCTGAAGCTCGGCTTCGCGTGCGACGATTTCGGCTATGCGATCGATCTCGGCCTGCCGCTGCCGAGCCGCTCACAGTTCGCGCTCGATCCGGTGGTCAAGCGCGAATGCATCTGGGGCGGCGCGTTGCTGCGCCCGTCCACGCTGCTGGTCGACCGGCAGGGCGCGCAGATCCGTGCGCGTACCGCGTCGGGCGACTGGCGGACGATTCCGCAGCCGGTCGCGAGCTTCGACAGCATGATGACCGAGTTCGCCGATCCGACCGGCGCACCCGAGATGATCGCGGTGCGCGAACGGATTCGCTCGTGGCGCTTCTACGACCATTTCCGGACCGATGCGCAGGCGCCGGCGCGCCAGTCGCACATCGGCACGCATACGCCGGTGCTCGCGGACGACGGGGCCGACCTGGCCGCCGCGCTGCAGACGATCCGCGAAATCGGCGACGCGGCGGCGCTCGACGCGGCGATCGACGACGCGTTTCCCGGCGCGTCGGTCGAGATCGACAACCCGGGCGGCCGCGGCCGCTTCGACGTATCGATGCGCCAGCCGGGGCTGCTGCGGCCGCTGGCGGCGGCCGAGCTGTCGGACGGCACGCTGCGCTACCTGCTGCTCGCGGCCGCGCTGCTGACGCCGCGGCCGCCGGCGCTGATGGTGCTGAACGAACCGGAGACGAGCCTGCATCCCGATCTGCTGCCGGCGCTCGGCCGCCTGATCGCGCAGGCCGCCCGGCGTTCGCAGGTGCTGGTCGTGTCGCACGCGGCGCGGCTCATCGCGACGCTCGAGCGCGAGGCCGGCTGCGAATCGCTGGTGCTCGACAAGCAGCTCGGCGCGACCGCGCTCGTCGATGCCGATTCACGCGACCTGCCGCCCTGGAAGTGGCCGTCGCGTTGACCGCCTGATTGCGTGCTCGAGGCCCCATTCGGCGCCAAGCGGCGCCGAATGGGGCCGGCCGGGCGCGAGACGAGGCGTCCGCGCTCGATCGGCCGAATGTATCCGGTCTGTAACAACCCCCAAAAAATGAAAGACCTGCGGTTCCGCTCATCGGGATCGCGAATAATAATGAGATATCCGGCGGGTGCCATGCCGGCCGGCGCTGCATGGACGCAGGGCGGGCTCGCATGAGCGAGTCCTCCGCCGCCGTGCCGCAACGGACAGGACACAGGAGACGTGGACCATGAGAATTGCCCAGATCGCCCCGCTGACCGAATCCGTGCCCCCGAAGCTGTACGGCGGCACGGAGCGCGTCGTGTCCTACATCACCGAGGCGCTCGTCGACCTCGGCCACGACGTGACGCTGTTCGCGAGCGGCGATTCGACGACGCGGGCGAAGCTCGAACCCGTGTGGCCGCGCGCGCTGCGGCTCGATTCGTCGATCCGCGACCGGGTCGCGCCGCACATGCTGCTGATGGAGACGGTCGCGCGCCGCGCGAAGGATTTCGACGTGCTCCATTTCCACATGGACTACTACTCGTTCTCGGTCTTCAACCGGCAGGAAACGCCTTACGTGACGACGCTGCACGGCCGGCTCGACCTGCCCGAGCAGCAACCGGTGTTCGACACGTTCAATACGGCGCCGGTGATCTCGATTTCCAATGCGCAGCGTCAGCCGTTGCCGCAGGCCAAATGGCTGACGACCGTCTATCACGGGCTGCCCGATACGCTGTACATGCCCCAGCCCGTCGAGCCGCGCTATCTCGCGTTCCTCGGCCGCATCTCGCCGGAAAAACGCGTCGATACCGCGATCCGCATCGCCCGCCAGTGCGGGCTGCCGATCCGGATCGCCGCGAAGATCGACGCGGCCGACCAGGAATACTTCGACCGCGAGATCAAGCCGCTTTTCGCGTTGCCGCACGTCGAATACATCGGCGAGATCGCCGATCACGAGAAGGCCGAATTCCTGTCGGGCGCGCATGCGCTGCTGTTTCCGATCGACTGGCCGGAGCCGTTCGGCCTGGTGATGATCGAGGCGATGTCGTGCGGCACGCCGGTGATCGCGTTCAACCGCGGCGCGGTGCCCGAAGTGGTGGACGAGGGCGTGTCGGGGTTTATCGTCGAGGATGAAATCAGCGCGGTGGCCGCCGTGAACCGGCTGCACCTGCTGCCACGGGCGCGCGTGCGGCAGCGCTTCGAGGAGCGCTTCACGTCGCGCCGGATGGCGCAGCAGTACGTCGACGTGTACCAGTCGGTGATCCGCGCGCAGAAGCGCTCGCGCTTCAAGGTGATCGATTCGACGACCTGATCGTCCCGATGCAGAAGGGCGGCGGATAAAAAAAACGGCGATGCCCGCAAGGACATCGCCGTTTGCGCATGGTCCGCGCTCAGCGCGCGCGGGCAGTGCGTCGACGTCAGATCTTGAGCTTCGTGACCTTCGTGCCGTTGATCGACACGTCGCCCATCAGGCCGGCGTTGGTCAGCACGACGACCTGGATCGGCGCGGTGGCCGTGTTGGAGTCGACCGCGCCGTTCGCGCCCATCTTCACGAGCGCGACCGATGCGCCGGCGCCGGCGGCCCAGCCGTCCGAGCCGCGGAATTCGTCGAGCGCCTGCTGCGTCATGAACAGGAACACGATCGCCTTCGACTGCGCACCGGCCTGCAGGCCGACCGACAGCGACGACGTGTTGTAGTAGCCGACCGTGCTGCCGCCGACGCGCAGCGCGCCGTTGCCCGACTGGCCGCCGACGATGAAGCCGGCCTGGAGCACTTCGGGGAAGACCAGCACGCCGCGCGATTTCGCGACGAGCTCGCGCGAACCCTTGACGGTGGAGTACATGCGCGACAGCGTGGCGTCGACGCTCGCGTCGATCGACTGACGCTTCGACGCGTTGGTCGCGGCGTTGTCCGGCTTGTCCGGCGTGGTGGTGCAACCGGTGAGCGCGAGGCTACCGACGATGAGCGCAGCGGCGGCTTTCAGCACAAGATTCCGTTTTTGCATCGTTGTTCTCCATCGGATGATGTTCGGAGTGAGTCTCGCTCAGGGAGCGGATCACGTCGGCAGTTATATCACAGCGGATCAGGGGCTCTTTTCGTTGGCGCGTGAAAAAGCGTCAAATCGCGCGAGGGTGTCGCGGCGCGCCAACGGATGAAATGTCGCGCACGCGCCAGGCGCGCGTGGCGCGTGGTCGGCGTGCGGGGAACGCGGCGCTCGAGCAGCGGGCGGCGGCGCCTGCGGCGTGCGTCGGTGTCAGTGTGTGACGGGGGGAACGGGGGGCTTGATCGGCGGGCGGCGCAGCGCGCGGCGGATCAGCGCGATCACGACGCCGCATGCGAACAGGAACGCGGCCGGGACGACCCAGTAGCCGACGAACGCATGCCACAGATAGCCGGCGAGCGTATTGCGGCGCACCACGTATTCGTCGCGGGCCGCCTGCTGGCGCGGCGCGTTGGCGGCGAGCACGTCGGCCGGACAGCCGGCCGCGCGCGCCTCGTCAGGATCCCCGTGGCACTTCGCGGCGGCGCCGGCGGCCTGTTGCGCGTCGGTGAGCTGCCAGGTGGTCAGCGCGAGTTGCAGGTCCGCCTTGTTGTAGGCCATTTCCTCGCGGATCTCGCGCACGGCGATGATCGCGACGGGCACCGCCCAGAACACGATCACGATCAGCCAGCGGCGGAACCAGCGGTGTTGTCTCCATGCCATCCAAGCCTCCGTTTGACGCGCGTGCGCGTCCGTCTCGAGGGCGGCCCGATGGCGCTTCTTGGTCTTGGGTGGGCCGCGTTGCAGCCATCATAGAAGAAAACGCGGCGAATTGCCGCACCATGTGGCGGCACCGGAGCGGCGGGCCGGAAAAACGGGGCGGGAAAAGGCGGGCATGCGGGCGGGCATGCGGCTGGCACGCGCGTGTCGATGCGCGTGCAACGAAAACGAAAATGCCGCGCCCGCCGAAGCGGGGCGCGGCATTCGAGGCGGGAGCGCCGAACTCAGGCGGCCGGCTGGTTGCTCAGGCAGCTCTTCATGAACGCCTTGCGATCGTCACCCTTCTTGCCGGTGGCCTGCGTGTTGCACGCCTTCATCTTTTCCTGCTGCGTCATCGCCTTCGCGGGCTTCGCCGACAGGCAGTCCTTCATGAACGCCTTGCGTTCGTCGCCCGTCTTGCCGGCTGCCTGGGTGTTACAGGCCTTCATCTTGTCCTGCTGGCTGTTCGCCGCGAATGCGGGGGAAGCCAGCATGCCGCCGAGAAGCACTGCGGCTACGAGCGATTGGATTTTCATTTCGACACTCCCATGGGGTGAATTGCGTTTTATATCGACGCCGTCACGAAGCCCGGCGCGACGTGAACAGGGTCGCATCGCGCCGCGCGCTCCGATTATGGCAAATCAATGTGAAAACACCAAAACGGCATTTCTATAACGCAGTGGGCGGCATGGCCGTTGACGGCGTGCACGCGCCGGCGATCGGGACAAACCATGACACGGGGTCGCGCCGCGCGCGTTCGCGCCGGACCTACCGGACGCCGGCCGCGAGCCATTACAATCGCGGCCATGAATACACCGAACACCGCATCCCCTTCGTCCGCGCCGGCGCTGCCGCGCATCGCCGTACTCGCCACCGGCGGCACGATCGCCGGCGCCGCGCCCGACGCGGCCAGCACGGCCGGCTACCAGGCCGGCGCGCTCGGCGTCAATTTCCTGGTCGACGCCGTGCCGGCGCTCGCGTCGGTCGCGCGCATCGATGCGGAGCAGGTCGCCAGCATCGACAGCAAGGATCTCGCGCTGCCGCTGTGGAACACGCTCGCCGCGCGGATCGACGCGTTGATGGCCGACCCGGCGATCGACGGCATCGTGATCACCCACGGCACCGATACGCTCGAGGAAACCGCGTATGCACTGCATCTGGTCGTCCGGGGCGACAAGCCGGTCGTGCTGACGGCCGCGATGCGGCCGGCGACCGCGCTGTCGTCCGACGGCCCGCTGAACCTGCTGAACGCGGTGACGGTGGCCGCCCATCCGGCCGCGCGCGGGCAGGGCGTGCTGGTCGCGTTCAACAACCGGATCCACGGCGCGCGCGACGTCGTGAAGACGAGCACCTATGCGGTCGACGCGTTCCAGTCGCCGGAGCTCGGCGCACTCGGCTGGGTGCAGGACGGCCGCGTCGAATTCGCCCGTCGTGTCACGCGCACGCGCGACACGCAGCTGGCGATCGCGCCGACCTGGCCGCCGGTCGAAGTCGTCGCGAGCTATGCGGGCGTGACGCGCACGGCCGTCGACGCGCTCGTCGCGGCCGGCGTGCGCGGCCTCGTCGTCGCGGGCACCGGCAACGGATCGATCCATGCGACGCTGCAGACGGCGCTCGCCGATGCGGTGAACGCGGGCGTGGCGGTGGTTCGTGCGTCGCGCGTCGGTTCGGGGCACGTGATGCGCAACGGCGCCGCGAGCGACGATGCGCTCGGTTTCGTGAGCGCGGGCTCGCTGCACCCGTTCAAGGCGCGCGTGTTGCTGATGCTCGCGCTCGCGAACGGCATGCACGATCGAGACGCACTGCAGCGCGCATTCGACACGCTGTAACGGGTGGCCGCCGCTCGGGCGGCACACGGCGCGCATAAAAAAATGGCAGGCCAATGGCCTGCCATTTTTGCGTCAGTGCTGCGCGAATGCTCAGGACTGCGGCGGAATCACGAGCTTCTGGCCCGGGTAGATCCGGTCCGGGCTCGACAGCATCGGCTTGTTCGCTTCGAAGATCACCGGATACTTGTTCGCATCGCCGTACACTTCCTTGGCGATCGCCGACAGCGTGTCGCCCGGCTTCACGTCGTGGTACTGCACTTCCGGATCGTCCGGCTGCAGATCGTCATCGTTGACGCCCGCGACACCCTGCACGTTGCCGGCCGCGACCTTGACCTTCGCCTTCGTGTCGAGATCGGCGACGCTGCCCGACAGCGTGACGGTGCGCGATGCGCCGTCGAACGCGACGGTCAGGTTCGACGTATCGAGACCTTGCGAGCTGATGTAATTCTTGATTGCGTCGGCCGCAGTCTGGTTCGCGGCATTCGGATCTTCCGCTGCTTGCGCATCGGCGTGACCCAGCAGTTTTTCACCCGCCTCTTTAATAAACGAAAGAAGACCCATCGTTGCACTCCTTAGGTGGTTGAAAAGAAAACGCGCCGTGAAGTGGCGAAAAAAACACCGCGCTGGGTGCGGACCCCGGAAGGGGCGCGCAAGCGCGGCGGTTTTCTCGAAAGGCGTGGCGAAAGTGTAGGCGTTCAACGCGACGATTGCATGAAAAATCGCACGCTCGAACGTAAAGAAATGTAATACGCGAAATCCGACAGGCGGACACCCGACGACGACGTCTGACCGACCAAGGCTTCCCCGGCGCCGCCGGGTGCCGCTGCGGACCCCACCACGCCGCTCTCAGCCCAGAGCGGCGTTTTTCGCCCCGTCCCGCATGCCGTTGGCGATGCGGGGCGGGGCGCCCCACCGTGATGCGCGCGTGCATCGCGCATCGATGCGACCGGCCGCGGCCGAATCGCGTGTATGCGTCGCGCGCGTCCGCGATCGCAGCACAAACGCGCGTTGCGGCATCCGCGTTACGCGGCCGGCGTCTGGCCGATCTCGAAGTTCGACATGATCTCGAGCGCGCGCACGAGTGCCGAGTGATCCCATGCCTTGCCGCCGTGCGATGCGCACACGCTGAACAGCTGCTGCGCGCTCGCGGTGTGCGGCAGCGCGAGGCCGAGCTTGCGTGCGCCGTCGAGCGCGAGGTTCAGGTCCTTCTGGTGCAGCTCGATGCGGAAGCCCGGATCGAACGTGCGCTTGGTCATCCGCGCACCGTGTACTTCGAGGATGCGCGACGCTGCGAAGCCGCCCATCAGCGCCTGGCGCACGCGCTCCGGATCGGCGCCCGAGCGGGCGGCGAACAGCAGCGCTTCGCCGACCGCCTCGATGTTCAGCGCGACGATGATCTGGTTCGCGACCTTGCAGGTCTGGCCCGCGCCGTTGTCGCCGACGAGCGTGATGTTCTTGCCCATCTTCTCGAACAGCGGCTTCGCGCGTTCGAACGCCTTCTCCGGGCCGCCGACCATGATCGTCAGCGTCGCTTCGCGGGCGCCGACTTCGCCGCCGGACACCGGCGCGTCGAGGTAGTCGCAGCCGAGCGCGTTGATCTGCTTCGCGAACGCCTGCGTGTCGAGCGGCGAGATCGAGCTCATGTCGATCACGAGCTTGCCGGCCGTCAGGCCTTTCGCGACGCCGTCGTCGGCGAACAGCACGTTACGCACGTCCGGCGTGTCCGGCACCATCGAGATGATGATGTCCGCGTGCTGCGCGACTTCGGTCGAGTTCGCGACGACCTTCGCGTTCCCGCGCAGGTCGTCCGGAATCGGGAACGCGCCGTTCACGACGAGTTGATGATCGCCCTTGAGCAGGTTGCGCGCCATGTGCGCGCCCATGATGCCGAGGCCGATGAAACCGATGGTTGCCATGTGAAAGTCTCCTATGGGGCTGAAAACGGGAAGGGTGCGATTCAGGCGGCGCGACGCGCCGAGGCCGGTGCGCAGCCGGCCACGCTTTGCAGCCAGCCGAGGCCTTCCGTCGTGGTGGTACGGGGCTTGTATTCGCAGCCGACGTAGCCGGCATAGCCGAGCCGGTCGAGCAGCGCGAACAGGAACGCATAGTTGATCTCGCCGGTGCCCGGCTCGTTGCGGCCCGGGTTGTCCGCGAGCTGGACGTGGCCGATCGACGCGAGATTGCGTTCGATCGTCGCGGCCAGTTCGCCTTCCATGCGTTGCATGTGATAGATGTCGTACTGCAGGAACAGGTTGTCCGAGCCGACCGCGCGGATCACGTCGAGCCCTTCCGACGAGCGGTTCAGCGCGAAGCCCGGGATGTCGAAGCTGTTGCACGGCTCGACGAGCAGGCGGATGCCTTCGCGCTTCAGTGCGTCGGCGGCGAAGCGCAGGTTGTCGACGATCGTCACGAACGTCTTGTCGCGCGCCGTGCTCGCCGACGGAATGCCGACGAGGCAGTTCAGCTGGGGCACCTTCAGCGCCTTCGCGTACTCGATCGCACGGCCGACGCCTTCCTGGAATTCGCCGACGCGATCGGGCAGGCACGCGATGCCGCGCTCGCCCTGGTCCCAGTTGCCGGCGGGCAGGTTGTGCAGCACGAGGCGCAGGCGATGCGTCTCGAGCCGCTCGGCGAGTTCCTCTTTCGCGTACGGGTACGGGAACAGGAACTCGACGGCGTCGAAGCCCGCGTCCGCGGCCGCCTTGAAGCGGTCGAGGAACGGCACTTCGTTGAACAGCATGGTCAGGTTTGCAGCAAACTTCGGCATGAGCTAAGCCTCTTCGGTCGGTCAGTCAAAAAAGTCGTGCGGTTCAGTCGGTTCAGTCGGTTCAGTCGGTTCAGTCGGTTCAGTCGAGCATCGAGATCGCGGTCGGGGCGTGCTCGGCCTTTTCGGCGAGATCCTCGAACTCGTTGATCGCGTCGATTTCGGTGCCCATCGAGATGTTCGTCACGCGCTCGAGGATCACTTCGACGACCACCGGCACGCTGAATTCTTCCGCGAGCGTTTGCGCCTGGCGCAGCGCCGGCTCGATCTCTTCCGGCTTGAACACGCGCAGCGCCTTGCAGCCGAGGCCTTCCGCGACGGCCACGTGGTCGACGCCGTAACCGTTCAGTTCCGGCGCGTTCACGTTGTCGAACGCGAGCTGCACGCAGTAGTCCATGTCGAACGCGCGCTGCGCCTGGCGGATCAGCCCGAGGTACGAGTTGTTCACGACGACGTGCACGTACGGCAGCTTGAATTGCGCGCCGGCCGCCAGCTCCTCGATCATGAACTGGAAGTCGTAGTCGCCGGACAGCGCGACGATCGGGCGGCTCGGGTCGGCTGCACGCACGCCGAGCGCCGCGGGGATCGTCCAGCCGAGCGGGCCGGCCTGGCCGCAGTTGATCCAGTTGCGTGCCTTGAACACGTGCAGGAACTGCGCGGCGGCGATCTGCGACAGGCCGATCGTGCTGACGTAGCAGGTATCGCGGCCGAACACCTTGTTCATCTCTTCGTACACGCGCTGCGGCTTGACCGGCACGTTGTCGAAGTGCGTCTTGCGCTGCAGCGTGCGCTTGCGCGCCTGGCAGTCGGCGACCCACGCGCTGCGGTCCTTGAGCTTGCCGGCGGCCTTCCATTCCCGCGCGACCGCGACGAACAGTTCGAGTGCCGCCTTCGCGTCGGACACGATGCCGAGGTCCGGGCCGAACACGCGGCCGATCTGCGTCGGCTCGATATCGACGTGCACGAACTTGCGGCCCTTCGTATAGACCTCGACGCTGCCCGTGTGGCGGTTCGCCCAGCGGTTGCCGATGCCGAGCACGAAGTCGGATGCGAGCAGCGTCGCGTTGCCGTAGCGGTGCGACGTCTGCAAGCCGACCATGCCGGCCATCAGCGGGTGGTCGTCGGCAATCGCGCCCCACGACATCAGCGTCGGGATCACCGGCACGCCGACCGTTTCGGCGAACTGCACGAGCAGGTCTTCGGCCGCCGCGTTGAGCACGCCGCCGCCCGACACGATCAGCGGCTTGTCCGCGTCGTTGAGCATCGCGAGCGCCTTCTCGATCTGCGCGCGGGTGGCCGCGGGCTTGTAGACCGGCAGCGGTTCGTACGTGTCGATGTCGAATTCGATTTCGGCGAGCTGCACGTCGATCGGCAGGTCGACCAGCACGGGGCCCGGGCGGCCCGAGCGCATCAGGTGGAACGCCTGCTGGAACACGCGCGGCACGAGCGCCGGTTCGCGCACGGTGACGGCCCACTTCGTGACCGGCTTCGCGATCGATTCGATGTCGACGGCCTGGAAGTCTTCCTTGTAGAGACGCGCGCGCGGTGCCTGGCCGGTGATCGCGAGGATCGGAATCGAGTCGGCGGACGCGGAATAGAGGCCGGTGATCATGTCGGTGCCGGCGGGGCCCGACGTGCCGATGCAAACGCCGATGTTGCCGGGGGCGGCACGCGTGAAGCCTTCGGCCATGTGCGATGCACCTTCGACGTGGCGCGCCAGCACGTGGCTGATGCCGCCCGACTTGCGCATGGCCGAGTAGAACGGATTGATCGCGGCGCCCGGCACGCCGAACGCGGTCTGGATGCCTTCCTTCTCGAGCACGAGTACGGCTGCGTCGACGGCTCTCATCTTGGCCATGAATGTCTCCTTGGATAGTTGAATCTTGCGAATCGGTCTGTTGAGGACACTTTAGGGATGCAGGAAAGGTTTGATAAGATCAGCCGAAGTCGCTTATTTCGAAACTAAAAGTATGGAATGACGGCCGGACGGGGCTTCCCGCCGGTGTCGGAGCCGGGACGGAGACAGGGGATGGATCGTTTCAAGCAGATCGAGACGTTCGTGCGGGTGGCCGATGCCGGCAGCCTCGCGGCGGCGGCGTTGGAGGAAGGTGTGTCGCCAGTGGTGCTCGGGCGGCGCATCGACGCGCTGGAGAAGCGCCTCGGCGTGAAGCTGATGTACCGCTCGACGCGGCGGCTGGTCGTCAGCGAGGAGGGCGCCGCGTTCCTCGAGCGCTGTCGCGGGCTGCTGTCCGAATGGGATCAGGCCGAGAACGAACTGGCCGCCGGTCGGCGCGCGGTCAGCGGCCACCTGATCGTGTCGGCGCCGGCCGCGTTCGGGCGCAAGCACGTCGCGCCGCACGCGCCGGGCTTCCTCGCCGACAAGCCGGAGATGCAGCTGTCGTTCAACCTGACCGACCGCGTCGTCGATCTCGTGCGCGAAGGCTACGACCTGTCGATCCGGATCGGCGGCGCGGTCGATCCGAATTTCGTCGCGGTGAAGCTCGCGTCGAACCGGCGCGTGGTGTGCGGCACGCCCGACTATTTCCGCCTGCACGGCCGGCCGAAGTCGCTCGACGACCTGCTGAAGCACAACTGCCTGGCGTTCAACCTGCAGGGCGGGCAGAACCGCGGCTGGTATTTCCAGCGCCACGGCAAGATCGCGACGATGCGCGTGACCGGCAATCTCGACTGCAACGACGGCGAGCTGCTGCACCGCTGGGTGGCCGAGGGGCTCGGGCTCGGCTGGCGCTCGACGTGGGAAATCGCCGCGCAACTCGAAACGGGCGAGCTCGAGACCGTACTCGACGACTATGCGCTGCCGGACTACGACATCCTCGCGGTCTATCCGCAGCAGCGCTACGTGCCGGCGCGCGTGCGCTACTTCATCGACTACCTGCGCGAAGCGTATGCACGCCCCGGCTACTGGAGCACCACGCCGTAACGGGCGGCCCGCCTGGCCGTCCGGCGATTTTTTTACGCTTCATGCGTGCCGCGCGGGAATAAACTCGACGCAGCGGCGGTAAGGTCATCGAGCGCGCACGTTGCCGGTCTGTCCGGGCGCCGTGCGCGGAACGGGCGCGGCGTCGGCCGCCGGGACCAGGGAGGCCATGTGGGGCAAGCCGGACAGGCGGTCGATGAACGGGCGGCGGACGATGCGCTCGCGCGCGGCGAGCGGTTTCGCGCGCTCGTGCTGCCGCATCTCGACGCCGCCTACAACCTCGCGCGCTGGCTGAGCGGCAGCGCCGGCGATGCGGACGACGTCGTCCAGGACGCGTGCATGCGAGCGCTGCGCTTCGTCGATTCGTGTCGCGGCGACAACGCGCGGCCGTGGCTGCTGACGATCGTGCGCCACACCTGGTACACCGAATGGCGGCGGCGCACGCATGCGCACGAGGTCGCGCTGCCCGACACGCTCGACGATGCCGACGTCCCGGACGACTGGCAGCCGGCGACGGAGGACCCGCTCGCGCACCTGCTTCGCGGCGAGAACGTGCGGCTCGTGAATGCGGCGCTCGCGAAGCTGCCGCCCGAATACCGCGAGGTGCTCGTGCTGCGCGAGATGGAGGACCTGAGCTACCGCGAGATCGCGGCGATCGCGGACGTGCCGGTCGGCACGGTGATGTCGCGGCTCGCGCGCGGCCGGCGCAAGCTTGCCGCGCTGCTGGGCGGCGTGCCGGCGACCGAAGGCCGGCCGGGCCGAGCGCCGGCGGGCGGAACCGCATCGGAGGCTATCGATGGACTGTAACGAAGCGCGAGCGTTGCTGGACGCGGACGTCGACCGCGAGCTGTCGGCGCCCGATGCGTTGCGGGTCCAGCAGCATGTCGAAGGGTGCGACGCGTGCCGCCGCGAACGCGCGCGGATCGTCACGCTGGTGCAGGCCGTGCGGCAGGCCGATTATCACCGCGCGCCGGACGCGCTGCGGGCGAGCATCCTCGCGAGCCTGCCGGCAGCGGCCGACGCGCCTGCTCACGAGCCGTCGCGGGCTGAGCCGCGGCCTGAGTCCCGGCCTGAGCCGCGGCGGCCGCGCGGCCGCGACTGGTTTTCCTGGCTGACCGGGCGCGGCGGGTCGGCCCGACCGGGGCCGGCCGGCACCGGCACCAGGCCGCGCGTGGCCGCGTTGCCGGGGCTCGGCTGGGGTGTCGCGTTGCTGATGGCGGTCGCGGCGGCCGGCGGAATGGCATGGTCGGCCCGCCACGCCGACACCGACCGAACGGTCGACGAACTGGTCGCGAGCCACGTGCGGGCCGACCTGTCGGCGCGCGACATCGACGTGATCTCGACCGACCAGCACACGGTCAAGCCGTGGTTCAACGGCCGGCTCGACTATGCGCCGCCGGTCGAGGATCTCGCCAGGAGCGGCTTCGCGCTGGTCGGCGGCCGGCTCGACTATGTCGGGCGACGCCGCGTCGCGGTGCTCGTCTACCGCCACCGGCAACACGTGGTCGACGTCTACGTACAGCCGGCCGGAGAGCGGCCGGCGGCCCCGTACACGACCGTGTCGCAGGGCTATGCGCTCGACCGCTGGAACGCGGCCGGGATGACGTGGTGGGCCGTGACCGACGCCGAGCCGGCGGCGCTCGCGGCGTTCCGGACGGCGCTCGACGCGCGGCTCGCCGGCACGCCCAGCGAATGACCCCAGCGGCGGCGGGCGGGCGCGTTGATGTTTCGACCCCGCCCGCCGAGAGGCCGAGCGGAGGGTGCGTGCCCCGACGGACCCGTTCAAGTCTTTGAAAACACGGCCAGAATCCGGTGACCAATCGTCGATTGGCCTTGCATGCACCCCGTAACCGGGTTAGAATCTTCGGCTTCTCACTTGCCACACCGGTTCAGACGCCCGGGTGGCTTTAATCCACAAGGAGTGTGTAATGCGTCATTACGAAATCGTATTCATCGTGCACCCGGATCAAAGCGAGCAGGTGCCCGCGATGATCGAGCGTTACAAGACCACGATCACGACGCACGGCGGCCAGATCCACCGTGTCGAAGACTGGGGCCGTCGCCAGCTGGCCTACATGATCGAGAAACTCGCGAAGGCTCACTACGTCTGCATGAACATCGAGTGCGACCAGACGACGCTCGACGAACTCGAACACGCGTTCAAGTTCAACGACGCCGTGCTGCGTCACCTCATCGTCAAGATGAAGAAGGCCGAAACCGGCCCGTCGCCGATGATGAAGGAAGTTCAGCGCGAAGAAGCCAAGAAGGCGGCTGCAGCTCAGCCGGCCGAAGCGCAGGCTTAAGTTCGTCACTCATTAAGCCATCAAGGAGCGCGCCACTCACGTGAACAGGTTGCAATTGACGGCGAGCGTCGTCGAACGCGCACCGGTGCGATATACGCCGGCAGGTGTTCCGATCGCAAGCGCCACGTTGCATCACCGCACGGAAGTCGTCGAAGCAGGCATTCCCCGTCAGGTCGAAATGACGATCGAGGCGGTGGCGGCCGGTGAGGCGAGCGGCAAGCTGGAAAGTCGTGAAATGGGCGTCGAAACGCTGTTCACGGGCTTCCTGGCCAAGAAAAGCCGCAACGCGAGAACCTTGGTGTTTCACATCACTGCATTGCAGGACACAGGAAAGGACTGAAATCATGGCCCGCCCGACTGGTAAGAAATTCGACAAGCGTCGTCAGCAACAAAACCCGCTCTTCAAGCGCAAGAAGTTCTGCCGTTTCACGGCTGCCGGCGTCGAGCAGATCGACTACAAGGACACGGAAACGCTGAAGGACTTCATCGGCGAAAACGGCAAGATCACGCCGGCTCGTCTGACGGGTACGAAGGCGCACTATCAGCGTCAGCTGGATACGGCCATCAAGCGTGCGCGTTTCCTCGCGCTGCTGCCGTACACCGATCAGCACAAGGCGTAATCAGGCGACGCAATAAGGAGAATTCGAATGCAAATCATTCTGTTGGAAAAAGTCGCCAATCTGGGCAACCTCGGCGATATCGTCAAGGTCAAGGACGGTTACGCTCGCAACTTCCTGATCCCGAACCGCAAGGCTCGCCGTGCAACGAAGGAAGCGATCGCCGAATTCGAAGTGCGCCGCGCTGAACTCGAAAAGATCGCCGCTGAAAAGCTGGCCGCATCGCAGGCAGTCGGCGAGAAGCTGAACGGTCAGTCGTTCGAAATCACGCAGAAGTCGGGCGTCGACGGCCGTCTGTTCGGCTCGGTCACGAACGGCGACGTCGCTGAACTGCTGAAGAAGGCAGGCTACGAAGTCGAGAAGCTGCAAGTGCGCATGCCGGAAGGCCCGCTGAAGATGATCGGCGAGCACAACGTGCAAGTCGCGCTGCACACGGACGTCGTCGTCGACGTCACGATCAACGTGATCGGCGACCACGCGTAAGCGTAGACGCAAGCTTGCCGGGCGGCTTCCGCCGTCCGGACAAGGGCAGGCGCCCGGGTAACCGGGGCCTGCCTTTTTTATTGCCCGCTCGCCGGCAAGCGGTGGTAGCGCTGCCGCCATCTATTCGCGATAATCCCAACCCATGAACGCGCCGCAAGATCCCCAAATCGAATCGCTGAAAGTCCCGCCGCATTCGGTCGAAGCCGAGCAGTCGGTGCTCGGCGGCCTGTTGCTCGACAACGCGGCATGGGACCGGATTGCCGACTTCCTGTCGCAGGGCGACTTCTACCGCTACGACCACCGGATCATCTACGAGCACATCGGCCGCCTGATCGCGTCGACGCGCCCGGCCGACGTCGTGACCGTGTACGAAGCGCTGACCACGTCCGGCAAGGCCGACGACGTCGGCGGGCTCGCGTACCTGAACGCGCTCGCGCAGAACACGCCGAGCGCGGCGAACATCCGCCGCTACGCGGAAATCGTGCGTGATCGCGCGGTGCTGCGCCGGCTCGTGTCGGTCGCCGACGAGATCTCGGCCGACGCCTTCAACCCGCAGGGCAAGGAAGTCCGCCAGCTGCTCGACGAAGCCGAGTCGAAGGTGTTCTCGATCGCCGAAGAGGGCGCGCGCGGCAACCAGGGCTTCCTCGAGATCGGCCCGCTGCTCACGCAGGTGGTCGAGCGCATCGACACGCTGTACCACACCGCGAACCCGAGCGACGTCACCGGCACGCCGACGGGCTTCGTCGACCTCGACCGGATGACGTCCGGGATGCACGGCGGCGAACTGATCATCGTCGCGGGGCGCCCGTCGATGGGTAAAACGGCGTTCTCGATGAACATCGGCGAATACGTCGCGGTCGAGTATGGATTGCCGGTCGCGGTGTTCTCGATGGAAATGCCGGGCACCCAGCTCGTGATGCGTATGCTCGGCTCGATCGGCCGGCTCGACCAGCACCGGATGCGCACGGGCCGCCTGACGGACGAGGACTGGCCGAAGCTGACGCACGCGGTGCAGAAGATGAGCGAGGCACAGCTCTTCATCGACGAGACGGGCGGCCTGAACCCGATGGAATTGCGCTCGCGCGCTCGGCGTCTGGCGCGGCAGTGCGGCAAGCTCGGCCTGATCATCGTCGACTACCTGCAGCTGATGTCGGGTTCGTCGCAGGGCGAGAACCGCGCGACCGAAATTTCCGAAATCTCGCGATCGCTGAAGAGCCTCGCGAAGGAACTCGACGTGCCGGTGATCGCGCTGTCGCAGTTGAACCGCGGCCTCGAACAGCGCCCGAACAAGCGTCCGGTGATGTCGGATTTGCGCGAATCGGGCGCAATCGAACAGGATGCGGACGTGATCCTGTTCATTTATCGCGATGAGGTCTACAATCCGGACAGCCCTGACAAGGGGACGGCCGAAATCATCATCGGCAAGCAGCGTAACGGTCCGATCGGGCCCGTTCGGCTCACGTTCCTGGGGCAATACACGAAGTTCGACAATTTTGCCGGGGCGCAGACCTTCTACGGCGAGTAAAGCCGGTTGTAAACACCTATTTCGCCAAATGTTGTATCCAATCCCGGCGTGCGCATATGCGCACGTCGCGTCGCGACCGAAACCGGTACAATGTCGCCCGTTTTCGTGACAGTAGTTTGACAATCTCTCAGGAATCCCATGTTCGGTCGATTCATGCCCACCGAGGGCAAGTTCTTTGAACTCTTCAACGCGCACGCGAAGCACATCGTTTCCGGTGGCCGCGAGCTCGAACTGCTGATCGACAATCTCGCCGACGCCGAGATTCACAAGCAAAACGTGCAAATCGCCGAGAAGGCCGCCGACAAGCTCACGCACGAGGCGATCGATCTGCTGCACAAGACTTTCATCACGCCGCTCGATCGCGACGAGATCCACAAGCTGATCACGACGATGGACGACATCCTCGACCTGATGGAAGACGTCGCGACGGCCGTGTCGCTGTACGACGTGCAGTCCGTCACGTCCGAGGCGAGCCAGCTCGCGCACATCGTCACCCAGTCGGCGCAACACGTGCAGCAAGCCGTCGGCTTGCTGTCCGACATGAAACAGTCGGCGCAGATCCTCAAGCAATGCGAGGAAATCGACCGCTGGGAATCGGAAGCCGACCGCGTGCTGCGCGCGGCGATGTCGAAGCTGTTCCGCGAAGAAGACGACGTGAAGACGCTCATCAAGCTGAAGGCGATCTACGAGCTGCTCGAAGAGATCACCGACAAGTGCGAGGACGTCGCGAACATCATCGAAGGCATCGTGCTGGAAAACGCCTGAGCGGACCACGATGCATTCGATACAACTCGCCCTATGGATGGTCGCGGCACTGGTGCTCGTCGCGCTCGTATTCGACTTCATGAACGGCTTTCACGACGCGGCGAACTCGATCGCCACCGTCGTGTCGACCGGGGTGCTGAAGCCCCAGCAGGCCGTCGTGTTCGCGGCCGCGTTCAACGTGATCGCGTACTTCATCTTCCACCTGAAAGTCGCGCAGACCGTCGGTAAAGGCACGATCGACCCCGACATCGTCGACCATTACGTCATATTCGGCGCGCTGGTCGGCGCGATCGGCTGGAACGTGATCACCTGGTACTACGGGATTCCGTCGAGCTCGTCGCACGCGCTGATCGGCGGGCTCGTCGGTGCGGCGCTCGCGAAGTCGGGCTGGAGCTCGCTGAACATCGACGGGCTGCTGAAGACGATCGCGTTCATCTTCATTTCGCCGCTGCTCGGTTTCATCCTCGGTTCGCTGTTCATGCTCGGCGTGTCGTGGCTGTATTTCCGTACCGCGCCCAGCAAGGTCGACCGGCGCTTCCGCCGGCTGCAGCTGCTGTCGGCCGGGCTGTACAGCCTGGGCCACGGCGGCAACGACGCACAGAAGACGATCGGTATCATCTGGATGCTGCTGATCGCGAGCGGCTACGCGTCGGCGACCGCCGATGCGCCGCCGGCGTGGGTGATCGGCGCGTGTTACCTGTCGATGGGCCTCGGTACGCTGTTCGGCGGCTGGCGCATCGTGCGCACGATGGGCCAGAAGATCACGAAGCTCAAGCCGGTCGGCGGTTTCTGTGCGGAAAGCGGCGGGGCGATCACGCTGTTCGTCGCGTCGTTCCTCGGCATTCCCGTGTCGACCACGCACACGATCACCGGCGCGATCGTCGGTGTCGGCGCCACGCAGAAGCTGTCGGCCGTGCGCTGGGGTGTCGCCGGCAACATCGTGTGGGCGTGGGTGCTGACGCTGCCGGCGGCCGCGCTGTTCGCGGCCGGCGGGTGGTGGCTCGGGCACCAGATCTTCTGATCGCCGACGCCGCCTGATCGACGCGAAATGCGCCGCGAGCCGAAAGGCCGCGGCGCATTTTCTTTTGGGGGGGGGCGGAAGGTTGCGGCGAAGCGGCAGCGGATACCGTCGACGTCACCGTCGCCCGGCAAGCAACAATCGATCAGTAACTGCCGGTCGCAAACCGTGCTATCGGATCGTCCGCCGTACTCGTGCGCGGGCTGACGGGTGCAGATTGCGTCGACGCACGCAATACCTGCACGGGCGCGGGCTCGATACTGCGTGCCGGCGTCGACGCGGTGGCGGGCGGCGGCTCTGCATCGAAGGCGGCAGCCTGGGCGGCCGTCAGCGCGGTCGTCGGAATCTGCGTGCCGACCTCCGCCGACGCGGCCGGTCCTGCATTGGCCGCCATCGCGGTTGCGCCGTCATTCACCGACGTGGCTTGCTGCTGGGCCGCCTGCATCCTCGGTGGCGGCGGTTCATACGGATCGGCGGCCGGTGCTGCCGGTGCAGCTGCGGCGGCCGTCACGACCGGCGTGCTCGGGATGGCCGGTGCCTGTGTCTGCGTTGCTCTTGCTTGCGACGACGCATACGCGGGCTGCCGCTGTGCGACGGCAGCCGTCACGACCACCGGAGCGGCCGCGACCACCGGCGGATTACGCGGCTCGTCACGCTTGGCCTCGTAAGTCGGCGCATCGAACGGCGTCGGGGCCGAGCGCGGCGGCGCGACGCGGCGAATGCCGTCGAATCGCTTGGCCCAGTACGGGTTCGTCAGGTAGTCGAGCCGTACGGTGCCGCCCGTCGACGGCGCGTTGACGAAGCGCAGCTTGCCGACATAGATGCCGACGTGCGAATGCGGCCGTCCGGTCGTATTGAAGAAAATCAGGTCGCCCGGCGCGATCTCGTCGGGTTCGACCGATACGCCGCGGCCGCTCATGTCGGCAGTCGTGCGCGGCAGGTTCACGTCGGCCGCGCGGCCGATCACGTAGCGCACGAGCCCGCTGCAGTCGAAGCCGCTCGTCGGCGTGTTGCCGCCCCAGCGATACGGGACGCCGACGAGGCTCATCGCCTGGATCGAGATTTCTTCCTGGCCGACGCTGTGGTCGACGAATTTCGGGAAATTGGCGGGCGCGGGGAATGCGCGCGGCGTCGTGATCTTCATCCCCGAAGCGGAACGCGATGCCGACTGCGGCGGCACGCTGGAACAGGCCGCAAGCAGGGAGACGACGGCGACGGGAACCCAGATTCGAAGCATGGCAAGGCGGGCGAGCGCGGCGCGCTCGCGAATCGTATGACAACAGATAGGCCCGATGGTAGACGCTCCAGCGGGGCTTAGGCAACCATTCTTGAGAATTTACTTGAAGTTTCGCGCGTAAACTGCGTTGTTGCGTGACGGGGCATTACCTTCGTTTTCGACCCCAAATAAAAACGGCGCTCCGGAAACGGAGCGCCGTGTGGCGTCGAAAGCCGGCCGGTCGGCCGGCGTGCGCGTTACAGAATGTCCGACGCGTAGTCGGCGAGCCGCGAGCGTTCGCCGCGTGCGAGGGTCACGTGGCCGCTGTGGCCCCAGCCCTTGAAGCGGTCGACGACGTAGGTCAGGCCCGAGCTGCCTTCGGTCAGGTAAGGCGTGTCGATCTGCGCGATGTTGCCGAGGCACACGATCTTCGTGCCGGGGCCCGCGCGCGTGACGAGCGTCTTCATCTGCTTCGGCGTCAGGTTCTGCGCCTCGTCGATGATCAGATACTTGTCGACGAACGTGCGGCCGCGCATGAAGTTCATGCTCTTCACCTTCAGGCGCGAGCGGATCAACTCCTGCGTCGCGGCACGGCCCCATTCGCCGGCCGCGTCGTCGGTCTTCTGCAGCACTTCGAGGTTGTCGTCGAATGCACCCATCCACGGCTGCATCTTCTCTTCCTCGGTGCCGGGCAGGAAACCGATGTCCTCGCCGACGGGCACGGTCGCGCGCGTCACGATGATCTCGTTGTAGCGCTTGTCGTCGAGCACCTGCGCGAGGCCGGCCGCGAGCGCGACGAGCGTCTTGCCGGTGCCGGCCTGACCGAGCAGCGTGACGAAGTCGATCTCGGGGTTCATCAGCAGGTTCAGCGCGAAGTTCTGCTCGCGGTTGCGCGCGGTGATGCCCCACACGTTGTTCTTGTGGTGGCTGTAGTCGCGCAGCGTCTGCAGCAGCGCCGTCTTGCCGTTCAGCTCGCGGACGATCGCGTGGAACGTCGGCTCGCCGTTCTGCGGCTCGAGATAGACGAACTCGTTGACGAGCATCGACGCGACGAGCGGGCCGGTCACGCGGTAGTACGTGGTGCCCGTCTTCGTGTCCTGCCAGCTCTCCATGCCCTTCGCATGCTTGGTCCAGAAGTCCTGCGGCAGTTCGCGCACGCCGTTGTACAGGAGATCCGAATCCTCGAGGACCTGGTCGTTGAAGTAGTCTTCCGCGGGCAGGCCGAGCGCGTGCGCCTTGATCCGCATGTTGATGTCTTTCGACACCAGCACGACCTGGCGGTCGGGCCGGTCGCGCTGCAGCGCGCGCACGACGCCGAGGATCTGGTTGTCGGCCTTGCCTGCGGGCAAGCCTTCGACCGGCGCGATGTCGGCGAGCTTCGTCTGGAAGTACAGGCGGCCGACCGCCTCGCGGCTGCCGAGGCGCGACAGCGGGATGCCGTCCGAGATCGGGCCGCCGTCGGCGACCAGCGCGTCGAGCGTGCGGCTGACCTGACGGGCGTTACGCGCGACTTCGGACATCCCCTTCTTGTGGTTGTCGAGTTCCTCGAGCGTCATCATCGGCAGATAGACGTCGTGTTCCTCGAAGCGGAAGAGGCTGCTCGGGTCGTGCATCAGCACGTTGGTGTCGAGCACGAACAGTTTCTGCTGTTCGACTTCGGCGGGCTTGCGGCTGCGCGACTTCGTCGCGGCGCCGGCATCGCGCGCGGGCGCGGCGGCCGGTTTCCCGGTGGCCGGCTTGTCGTTGCGTGCAACGACCGGTGCCGCGGGGGCCGCAGGCGCCTGCAGCGGCTGCAACAGCGCGGCCGTCTGTCGGGTCTTGCGGCCTCGCGCGGGCGCGCTCGCGGCATCGGGCGCCGAAGACGCGACGGCACGCAGCGGCGCGGCCGTGTTCGCGGCTTCGATCATCGGTTGGGCCACGCTGGCCGGACCATAGTCACCGGCTGTGGATGCGTCCCCTTCGGCGGATTTCTTCGCGGCTTTCGCGGGCCGCGCTTTCGCCTTGTATTCGTCGGGCGGCAGCAGGCTGCCGAGCTTGCTGGGGGGAGTAGGCAAAGGCATGGTGTCCCTCGGGAGGAATCGTGTCGCATGGCGTGCGCCGCTGATCGCATCCTGCGTGACGTAGACGCATGCAGTTTGCGCGCGGTGGCGCACAGGAATTTCGTCTAGCCGGTTCGCCTAAGTGTCGATCAGCTCCTCGATGCGGTAAGGGCCGGACCGGGGAGGGCCGGCGCGCGTTCCATAAAAAAAGCCGCTGCCCCGTCGACAGGGACATGCGGCTCGGCTGATGCCGTCGTGCGCGTCAGGTGCCGGGAAGCATTGCAACGGGCACGGGCGCAGCTACGAGAAATATGGGGCGAACTGGCATTCATTGCGGCCCAATATAACGCGCCTCAAAGCGCTTGTACAGCCTTTAGCACGTCGTCCACGTGACCCGGTACCTTGATGCCGCGCCATGCCTGGCGAAGCACGCCGTCGGCGTCGAGCAGGAACGTCGAGCGCTCGATTCCGCGCACTTCCTTGCCATACATTTTCTTCATCTTGATGACATCGAACAGCGCGCACAGTGCTTCGTCGGCATCGGAAATCAGCGGGAACGGCAGTTCGAGCTTGGCCTTGAAATTGTCGTGCGAGCGCAGGCTGTCGCGCGACACGCCGATGACTTCCGCACCGGCCTTCTTGAACTTCGGATAGAGATCGCGGAACTGCAGCCCTTCGGTCGTGCAGCCCGGCGTGTTGTCCTTCGGATAGAAGTACAGCACGAGCTTCTTGCCCTTCAGGTCGGACAGCGAAACGTCGCCGCCCGTGGCCGGTGCGGTGAAATCGGGAACTTGACGGTCAACTTCGACAGACACGTGTTTCTCCTGTTGTTATGGAAGGGCGCCGCCGCGGCGGCGCGGTTCGGCGGGGCGTCGCGGCAGCGCGCCGCAAGGGCGGAGCGGCGACGCCGGCTCGCGCGCGAACTCAGTCGGGCTGGACGATCAGTTCGCCGGAGCGGCCGGGGATTTCGCCCCACGTGACAGGGTACGATGGCAGCGAGTCGCGGTCCAGCGTCGCGTGGTAGTCGCCCATCGTCGCGAACGTGTGGCCTTGCGCGCGCCAGCCGGCGAGCAGTTGCTCGAACACGGGCGCGAGCTTCTGGCCTTCCAGCTCCGCATGCAGCGTGAACACCTGGTCGTGCGGATTGGTTGCGGTGAACGCGAGGATGTGCGCGGCGACGTTGTGCGTGTCGACGCCGTCGATGCCGAGTACTTCGTCGAGCGTCGGCAGCGTGGTCGGCATTTGCACATGCGACAGCGTGCGGCCGCCGACGACGGGCAGGTACGGCGAGTGGCCGCGGCCGTCGGATGCGTAGCGCATCCCCCACGCGTCGATCTGCTCGAACGCGGCATCGTTCATCTGCCAGCCGGCCGCGCCGTGCGTGACGGGCGGCGCGCCGAAGATCTCGATGAAGCGCGCGTGACTCTTCTGCATTTCACGCGCGGTCCAGTCGCGGTCGCGTACGCGCACGTTGTCTTGCCAATACACGTGATCCCACGTGTGGATCCCGCATTCGAAGCCGGCCTCGTGAATCGCGCGCATGTCGGCGATCGCGCGGCGGCCGATGTCGGGACCGGGCAGCAGCACGCCGTACATCAGCTGCTTCACGCCGTAGTGTTCGACCACCGACGTGCGCGACACCTTCTTCAGGAAGCCCGGGCGGAACACGCGCCGCAGTGCCCAGCCGGTGTGATCCGGGCCGAGGCTGAAGAGGAAGGTCGCGCGCGCATTGAAGCGATCGAAGATGCGCGCGAGGTTCGGCACGCCTTCGCGCGTGCCGCGCAGCGTGTCGACGTCGATCTTGAGGACGATACGAGCCAAGCGAACGTCCCGGTCAGCCTTGCTGTTCGACGAGCGCGCGCGCGTCGGCGACGTGGCCGCGATACGCTTCGAAGATGTTGCGCAGCGCGTCGTCGAACGTCGCCTGCGGCGCCCAGCCGAGCTCCTGCATCGTATTGTCGATCTTCGGCACGCGGTTCTGCACGTCCTGGTAGCCGTTGCCGTAGTAGGCGCCGGACGTCGTTTCGACGAGCTTCACCTGCTTGGCCGAATCGGCGTACTCGGGGAATTCTGCGGCCAGTTCGAGCATCTTGTGCGCAAGCTCGCGAACCGAGAAGTTGTTCTTCGGATTCCCGATGTTGTAGATCTTGCCCGACGCGACGCCGCCCTTGTTCTCGATGATCTTCATCAGCGCGCTGATGCCGTCGCCGATATCGGTGAACGCGCGCTTCTGCGAACCGCCGTCGACGAGGCTGATGTTCTCGCCGCGCACGATGTGGCCGAGGAACTGCGTGACCACGCGCGAGCTGCCTTCCTTCGGCGTGTAGATCGAGTCGAGGCCCGGGCCGATCCAGTTGAACGGACGGAACAGCGTGAAGTTCAGGCCTTCCATCCCGTAACCCCAGATCACGCGGTCCATCAGCTGCTTCGAGCACGCGTAGATCCAGCGCGGCTTGTTGATCGGGCCGTAGGTGAGCGCCGACGCGTCCGGGTCGAACTGCTCGTCCGAGCACATGCCGTAGACCTCGGAGGTCGACGGGAACACCAGGTGCTTGCCGTACTTGACGGCCGAGCGCACGATCGGCAGGTTTGCCTCGAAGTCGAGCTCGAACACGCGCAGCGGCTGCTGGACGTAGGTGGCCGGCGTAGCGATCGCGACGAGCGGCAGGATCACGTCGCACTTCTTCACGTGATACTCGACCCACTCCTTGTTGATCGTGATGTCGCCTTCGAAGAAATGCATCCGCTCGTGGTTGACGAGGTCGCCCAGCCGGTCGGTCTGCATGTCCATGCCGAACACTTCCCAATCGGTGGTTTCAAGAATGCGTTTCGACAGGTGATGGCCGATGAAGCCGTTCACACCCAGGATCAGGACTTTTTTTGCTTTCATGAATGACGGGAAGAATGAATGAACTGCGCGAATTCCGCGGGCGTCACGACGGTTTCGCTGCCGTCGCGCTGCTGCCGGAGTTCGAGAATGGATAGGGCGCGGCTGTCGCCGCAGACGCCGAATAGCGCATTATCGCTTACGTGCAGGCCGGGCGGCAAATCCGCCGCGGCGGCCGCTGCCGCGCTGCCGGGCGCCGCGAGGCGCGCCCGCGCGATCACGAAGCGCGCGCCGTCGACGTCCGTGAATGCGCCCGGATACGGGGGCGCGACCGCGCGCACCAGGTTGTAGACCTGCGCGGCCGGCTTCGACCAGTCGACGCGGCCGTCCTCGGGCTTGCGCCCGCCGTAGTAGCTGCCGGTCGCGAGATCGTTCGGCAGGTGCGGCGCCTCGCCCGCGAGCAGCGCGGGCAGCACGCGCCACAGCGTCTGCTCGGCAGCCACCGTGACTTTGTCGAACACCTGCGCAGCCGTGTCGTCCGGCAGGATCGGCACCGCGGTCTGGGCGATGATCGCGCCCGCGTCGGGCTTGGCGGCCATCTCGTGCAGCGTCGCGCCGGTCTCGGTCTCGCCGTTCAGCACGGCCCAGTTGGTCGGTACCCGACCCCGGTATTTCGGCAGCAGCGAACCGTGCATGTTGTACGCGCCGCGCGGCGCGATCGCGAGCAGGTCCACCGGCAGCATGTGGCGGTAGTAGAACGAGAAGATGAAATCGGGCTGCGCGTCGGACACCGCGCGGCGCAGCGCCGGATCGGCGGGATCGGCCGGCGTGAGCACCGAAATGCCGTGCTCGGCCGCGACGGATGCGACGCTGCCGAACCAGATGTTCTCGTTCGGATTGTCCTCGTGCGTGACGACCAGCGCGACGTCGACGCCGCGTGCGAGCAGCACCTGCAGGCACCGCACGCCGACGTTGTGATACGCGAAGACGACCGCGCGCGGCTTCATTGCGCGGCTCCCGGGCGGTTCGCGGCGGCCGGCACCGGCGGCACGCCGTCGTGCTGCTCGAGCACGGCCTGGATCAGGTAGCGGGGACGCGCGCGCACCTGCTGGTAGATGCGGCCGACGTATTCGCCGAGCAGGCCGAGCGCGAAGATGATCACGCCGAGCAGGAAGAACGTGATCGCGAACAGCGTGAACACGCCTTGCACTTCCGCGCCGACGATGAAGCGGCGCACGAGCAGCAGCACGAACAGCGCGGCGGAGCCGAGCGACAGGATCACGCCGATGAACGACAGCCACTGCAGCGGCACGACCGAGAAGCCCGTCACGAGGTCGAAGTTCAACCGGATCAGGCTGTACAGCGAATATTTCGATTCGCCCGCGAAGCGTTCCTCGTGCGCGACCTCGATTTCGGTCGGCCTCTGCGCGAACGTGTACGCGAGCGCGGGGATGAATGTGTTGACTTCACCGCACACGTTGATCGTGTCGATGATGCGGCGGCTGTACGCGCGCAGCATGCAGCCCTGGTCGGTCATCTTGATGCGCGTGATGCGCTCGCGCAGCCGGTTCATCATCTGCGACGCCTTGCGCCGCCACAGGCTGTCCTGGCGCTGCTTGCGGATCGAGCCGACGTAGTCGTAGCCCTCGCGCATCTTCGCGATCAGCTTGCCGATTTCCTCGGGCGGGTTCTGCAGGTCGGCGTCGAGCGTGATGACGATCTCGCCGCGCGACTGCGCGAAGCCCGCGAGGATCGCCATGTGCTGGCCGTAGTTGCCGTTGAGCAGCACGATGCGCGTCGTGTCGGGCCGTACGTGGAACTGATCGGCGAGCATCGCGGCCGAGCGGTCGCGGCTGCCGTCGTTGATCAGGATCACTTCGTACGACGTGTCGAGTGCGTCGAGCGCCGGATACAGCCGCGCGAACAGCGCGGCGAGGCCGTCTTCCTCGTTGTACACGGGGATGATGACCGACACTTCCGGCCGGCCGGCGTCCAGATGCGCGGCGCCCGGATGCCCGGCGCGTGCTTCAAGGTGACTCATGTACGCTTATTTTCCGTATTGTTCGCAAATCTGATTGACGGCGTCGACCACGCGACGCACGTCGCCTTCCGTCATCTGCGTAAACAGCGGCAGCGTGACGGTCGACGCGCCGTACCGTTCGGCGTGGGGGAACATGCCCTCCTTGAAGCCGCGCGCACGATACAGCGTGAAAAGATGGATCGCCGGGTAGTGGATGCCGGTGCCGATGCCGCGTTCCTTCATTTGCGCCATGAATTCGGCGCGCGTGATCGTCAGCCGCTCGAGCGGCAGCGTGACCAGGAACATGTGCCAGTTGCCGTTCTCGAATTCGGCGACCGGCAGGCCGAGGCCCAGCTTCACGGCCGCGCCGCCGTCGAACGCGGCGAAATACGCACGGGCGAGCGCGCGGCGCTGCGCGGTGAAGCGCTCGATGTGCGGCAACTGGCCGAGGCCGACGCGCGCGGCGACGTCGGTCAGGTTGTACTTGCCGCCGAGCACGTCGCAGTCCATCCCGTCGAAGCCGGTGCGCGTGATGCCCTGCAGCCGATACTTCTGCGCGAGCGCCGCTTCGTCCTCGTTGTTCAGCACGAGCGCGCCGCCTTCGATCGTCGTCAGGTTCTTGTTCGCGTGGAAGCTGAACGACACGATGTCGCCGATCGCGCCGATGCGCTTGCCGTTCCACGTCGAGCCGAACGCCTGCGCGGCATCCTCGATCACGCGCAGCTTGTGCGCGCGGGCGATCGCGTACAGGCGGTCCATGTCGACCGGCAGGCCGGACAGGAACACGGGGATGATCGCCTTGGTGCGCGGCGTGATCGCCTGCTCGAGCTTGTCGAGGTCGATGTTGCGCGTGACGGGGTCGATGTCCGCGAACACGGGCGTCGCGCCCGTCTCGATGATCACGTTGCTGGTCGAGACCCACGACGCCGGCGTCGTGATCACCTCGTCGCCGGGGCCGACGCCGGCGATGCGCAGGCCGATCTCGAGCGTACAGGTGCCCGAATTGAAGGCGCGAACCGGACGGCCGCCGCAGTACTCGGACAGCGCGGCCTCGAATTTCTGGCACTGCGGGCCGGTGGTGATCCAGCCCGAGCGCAACACGTCGACGACGCCCTGGATGGTTTCCTCATCGATCTCGGGGCGGGTGAACGGCAGAAACGGAGCGGTAGTCTGGCTCATGAACGCGTTGGGCCTGTAATGGCGTGTAATAAAAGGGTCGGGCGATCCGCCCGAAACCGGCATTAAACACCGGTTGGCGGATTCGTACCGTGATTTTTTGTAGGCGGACGCTTAACGGCGCGGGCCGCGCTCAGCTGCGCGCCAGCACGAGCACACCGATCAGGATGATGCCGATGCCGACGAGCTTCTGGACCGACAGCACCTCGCCGAACAGGTACCACGCCGCGAACGCGTTGACGACGTAGCCGAGCGACAGCATCGGATACGCGATCGACACGTCGACCCGCGACAACCCGACGATCCACACCACGACGCTCAGTACATAGCAGCCGAGGCCGCCGATGATCGGCAGCTGGGTCGCGATCTTCAGGCCGACCGGGAGGATGTTCGCACGGCTGAATTCGAAGTGTCCAACGGCGTTGACGCCGGCTTTCAGCAGAAGTTGCGCACAGGCGTTGAGCATCACGCCGGTGACGATGCAGACGAACGAAACGGGGTTCATGCGGAGGACGTCCTTACGATTGCGGTTTCTCGACGATCACGCGGCGGTTGTCGCGCGCGATCACGCGCATCGGCACGCCTTCCTTGACCAGCGCGTCGTACTGGCCGGGCGGCATGATCGCGAGCGCATGGGTGTCCTGCTTCCAGCGCGTGATCCATTCGCCGACGGTCGGGACCCACTTGTTCGGCTCGACCGAGATCCCGAACGCGAGCTCGTCCTGGCGCTGGACCATGATCGTCGTGTGGCCCATGTAGAACGGGAACGTGTGATCGAGCATTTCGATCGAGTAGAACGGCGTATCGGGCGGCAGCTTCGCCAGTTCGGCGCGCACGGCCGGTGCGAGCAACGCGCCCGAGCTGTAGCGGCCGAACTCGTCGTGTCCGGTACCGCCGATCGTGCCGAACGCGAGCCACGCGGCGCCGAACGCCGCGAGCGCGGCGGCCACGCCCGCGCGGCGGTTCAGCCAGGCGGCCGCGAGCGTCAGCGCGGCCGAGACCGCGAGGCCGGCGTACAGCCACATCTGAAACGCCCGGTACAGCGCGTTCGGCGTGCGGGCGTCGCCCTGATACGCGAGGAAGATGATCCCGAACGCCGCGGCGACGAAGAACACGAGGTAGCCGAGCAGGTGGCGGCGGAAGCGCTCGGCCGTCATCAGCGGCAGGTACGCGCCGATGATCAGCGCGAGCGCCGGCGCGACCGGCAGCACGTACGAGATCAGCTTCGAATGCGACGCGCTGAAGAACAGGAAGATGAACGCGCTCCAGATCAGCAGCACGAGCATCGGCGAGAAGCCGTTCGGCTGGCGCGGCATGCGCAGCGCATGGCGGATGCTCTGCCACGCGACCGACAGCCACGGCAGGAAGCCGACCAGCAGCACGGGCACGAAGTAGTACAGCGGGCCCGGGCGGTTCTGTTCCGGGGTCAGGTACCGGCGGAACTGCTGGACGACGAAGAAGAAGTTGAAGAATTCGGGGTTGCGCTGCTGGACGAGCACGAACCACGGCGTGACGATCGCGAAGAAGATCACCAGGCCGCTGACGAGATACAGGCGCTTCCACAGCGCCCAGTCGCGCGCGATCAGTGTATACAGCACGAGCACGGCGCCGGGCAGGATCAGCCCGACGAGGCCCTTGGACAGCACCGCGAACGCCATCGCGGCCCAGCACGCCCACATCCAGCCGCGTACCGCGGCCGGGCGCAGCCCGGGCCGCTGCGCGAGCAGCAGCGAGCAGAGCGACAGCGCCATCCAGAACGCGAGCCCCATGTCGAGCGCGTTGAAGTGGCCCATCAGGTTCCAGTACGGCGCGCTGGCGAGCACGACGGCCGCGAGGAAGCCCGACAGCGGGTTGAACAGGCGCGCGCCGGTGTAGCCGACGAGCAGCACGCCGGCGAAGCTCGCGACGGCCGTGTAGAGGCGCGCCTGCCATTCGCCGATACCGAACCACGCGAACGTCAGCGCGTTCAGCCAGGTCTGCAGCGGCGGCTTCTCGAAGTACTTGTAACCGTTGTAGCGCGGCGTGATCCAGTCGCCGGTGACGAACATCTCGCGCGCCATTTCCGCGTAGCGGCCTTCGTCGCTCGGGATCAGGTGGCGCAGCCCGAGTGGCGCGAACCAGACGATCGCGAGCGCGACGAGCAGGAGGACGAGCGTGATGCGATTGAGCGGTAGCCTCGACGGCGTATCGTTCATGGGTTTTCAGCCTGTTGGTTGTTGTGACGGGGCCGCCGGCGGGCAGCGCCGGGGCGGGCGGCCTGGCCGGGCCGATCGGGGGATCGACCCGCTGCGCCGGCCCGAGTTTTACCGCATCGGGGATTAACGTTCAATTAAGAGCGCGGCGGCGACTTTGCGGCCCTCGGCCATCAGGATGTTGTAGGTGCGGCAGGCGGCCTGGAAATCCATCGTCTCGACGCCGATCCGCTTCGCGGTGAGCGCTGCGACGAGGCGCGGGTGCGGAAAGCGCAGCCGCGCGCCGCTGCCGAAGATCACGAGTTCGGGCGTCGGGTCGAGCAGCATCGCGAAATGCTCGGGCGCGAGCGCGTCGAACGACGACACGGGCCAGGCCTGGACCGGCGCGCCGGGCAGCACGATGACGCTCGTTTCATGGCGTTCGAGATTGACGTCGACATAATCGGGGCCGTAGCCGGTGACGGTGTTGAGCGCGCCGCTCGTGTCCTGGTGCAGTTTCAAATCGGTATTCCGCGGTTCCGTAGGGGAATGGATTGGCCGGGCCGCAGGGGCCCCGCTGGCCGGTTTCGCGCGGCCGGGCACGCGCGGACGCCCGACGGCGCGGGCCCGGCGCGGCTATGGTGCATTGCGAAAGTCGGCCAAAATCCGCTAAATTATAACTTTTTGGTCGCCCCCGGGCGCCACTTGCGTCGTGCGTCGCCACAAGCCGCGTCCGACCGCCGCTTTTTCCCAGTCTAGACAGCGCGCACAGACCGGCCGCTTTCCAGTTTTGATCCCGTCCCCCCGGCCGCAAGGCCAACCCAGGAACCGTGTCGTCGTGAAACCGATTCAGAAGTCGAACAAGCTGCTCAACGTCTGCTACGACATCCGTGGCCCGGTGCTCGAGCACGCGAAGCGCCTCGAGGAAGAAGGCCACCGCATCATCAAGCTGAACATCGGCAACCTCGCGCCGTTCGGTTTCGACGCGCCCGACGAGATCATCCAGGACATGATCCGCAACCTGCCGGCGTCGTCCGGCTATTCGGATTCGAAGGGCGTGTTCTCGGCGCGCAAGGCGGTGATGCACTACACGCAGGAAAAGGGCGTCGTCGGCGTCGGCCTCGACGACATCTACATCGGCAACGGCGCGTCCGAGCTGATCGTGATGGCGACCCAGGCGCTCCTGAACGACGGCGACGAAGTGCTGCTGCCCGCGCCCGACTACCCGCTGTGGACGGCGGCCGTGAGCCTGTCGGGCGGCACGCCCGTGCACTACGTATGCGACGAGCAGAACGCGTGGATGCCCGATCTCGACGACATCCGCAGCAAGATCACGCCGAACACGAAGGCGATCGTCGTGATCAACCCGAACAATCCGACCGGCGCGCTTTATTCCGACGAATTGCTGCTCGAACTGCTCGAGATCGCGCGCCAGCACGGGCTGATCGTGTTCGCCGACGAGGTCTACGACAAGATCGTCTACGACGGCCTCGAGCATACGGCGCTGGGTTCGCTGTCGGAGGACGTGATCACCGTCACGTTCAACAGCCTGTCGAAAAGCTATCGGTCGTGCGGCTATCGCGCGGGCTGGATGGCCGTGTCCGGCCTCGGCGGCGACAACCGCCGGCGCGCGAAGGACTACCTCGAAGGGCTCGGCATCCTGTCGTCGATGCGTCTGTGCGCGAACGTGCCCGGCCAGTTCGCGATCCAGACGGCGCTCGGCGGCTACCAGAGCATCAACGAGCTGATCGTGCCGAACGGGCGCCTGTACAAGCAGCGCGAACTCGCGTATGACATGCTGACGTCGATCCCGGGCGTGACCTGCGTGAAGCCGCAGGCCGCGCTGTACATGTTCCCGCGCCTCGACCCGAAGCTCTACCCGATCCAGAACGACCAGCAGTTCATTCTCGACCTGTTGCTCGAGGAGCGCGTGCTGCTCGTACAGGGCACGGGTTTCAACTGGGCGACGCCGGACCACTTCCGCGTGGTCTTCCTGCCGAACCTCGACGACCTGGCCGATTCGATCAACCGGATCGCACGCTTCCTCGACGGCTACCGCAAGCGCCATTCGGTCTGAGCGGGCAGGGCCACACGGAACTCACTACTTCTTACTCATCGATCACACGCAGCATGGAACCGATCAAAGTTGGCCTGTTGGGCTTCGGCACCGTCGGCAGCGGCACCTTCACGGTGTTGCACCGCAACCAGGAAGAAATCAAACGACGCGCGGGGCGCGGCATCGAGGTCGCGCGCATTGCCGTGCGCAACCCCGCCAAGGCGCAGGCCGCGCTCGGCGGCAACGCCGGCACCGCGCAGATCACCGATGATTTCAATGCGGTCGTCGACGATCCGTCGATCGCGATCATCGCCGAGATGATCGGCGGCACGGGCATCGCGCGCGAGCTCGTGCTGCGCGCGATCGCGAACGGCAAGCACGTCGTGACGGCGAACAAGGCGCTGCTCGCGGTGCACGGCACCGAGATCTTCGAAGCCGCGCGCGAGAAGGGCGTGATGGTCGCGTTCGAGGCGGCCGTCGCCGGTGGCATCCCGATCATCAAGGCGCTGCGCGAAGGCCTGACCGCGAACCGCATCCAGTACATCGCCGGCATCATCAACGGCACGACGAACTACATCCTGTCGGAAATGCGCGACCGCGGGCTCGACTTCGCGACCGCGCTGAAGGCCGCGCAGGAGCTCGGCTACGCGGAAGCCGATCCGACCTTCGACATCGAAGGCGTCGACGCCGCGCACAAGGCGACGATCATGAGCGCGATCGCGTTCGGCGTGCCGGTGCAGTTCGACCGCGCGTACGTCGAGGGCATCAGCAAGCTCGACGCGACCGACATCCGCTATGCGGAAGAACTCGGCTACCGGATCAAGCTGCTCGGCATCGCGCGCCGCGCCGCCAACGGCATCGAGCTGCGCGTGCACCCGACGCTGATCCCGGAAAAGCGCCTGCTCGCGAACGTCGAGGGCGCGATGAACGCGGTCGTCGTGCACGGCGATGCAGTCGGCACGACGCTGTACTACGGCAAGGGCGCGGGCGCGGAGCCGACCGCGTCGGCCGTCGTCGCGGATCTGGTCGACGTCACGCGCCTGCACACGGCCGATCCCGAGCATCGCGTGCCGCACCTCGCATTCCAGCCGGACAGCCTGTCGAACACGCCGATTTTGCCGATCGAGGAAGTGACGAGCGGCTACTACCTGCGCCTGCGCGTGGCCGACCAGACCGGCGTGCTCGCCGCGATCACGCGCATCCTCGCCGAATCGGGCATCTCGATCGACGCGCTGCTGCAGAAGGAGTCGGAGCAGATCGACGGCGCGAACGGCGAGACCGACATCATCCTGATCACGCACGAGACGGTCGAGAAAAACGTCAACGCGGCGATCGCGCAGATCGAGAGCCTGGCGACGGTGGTCTCGAAGGTAACGAAGCTGCGCATGGAAGCGCTGAACTGAGGCTGACGACATGAACTACATCTCCACGCGCGGCGCCGGCATCGGCGAGCGCCATACGTTCTCCGACATCCTGCTCGGCGGTCTCGCGAAGGACGGCGGCCTCTACCTGCCGGCCGAGTATCCGAAGGTGTCCGCCGACGAGCTCGCGCGCTGGCGCACGCTGTCGTACGCGGATCTCGCGTTCGAGATCCTGTCGAAGTTCTGCGACGACGTGCCGGCCGACGACCTGCGCGCGATCACGCGCCGTACCTACACGGCTGCCGTGTACAGCAACACGCGCCACGGCGAGAACGCATCCGACATCACGCCGCTGAAGACGCTCGGCACCGAGCACGGCACGGCGCTGTCGCTGCTCGAACTGTCGAACGGCCCGACGCTCGCGTTCAAGGACATGGCGATGCAGTTGCTCGGCAACCTGTTCGAGTACACGCTCGCGAAGCACGGCGAAGCGCTGAACATCCTCGGCGCGACGTCGGGCGACACCGGCAGCGCGGCCGAATACGCGATGCGCGGCAAGGCCGGCGTGCGCGTGTTCATGCTGTCGCCGCACAAGAAGATGAGCGCGTTCCAGACGGCGCAGATGTTCAGCCTGCAGGACCCGAACATCTTCAACCTCGCGGTCGAAGGCGTGTTCGACGACTGCCAGGACATCGTGAAGGCCGTGTCGAACGATCACGCGTTCAAGGCGCAGCAGAAGATCGGCACCGTCAACTCG
Source organism: Burkholderia sp. E168m22 (assembly GCF_001319805.1). NCBI lineage: Bacteria > Pseudomonadati > Pseudomonadota > Betaproteobacteria > Burkholderiales > Burkholderiaceae > Burkholderia > Burkholderia sp. E168m22. The sequence goes on along the minus strand of NZ_BBSK01000022.1, from coordinate 70,477 downwards.
ATCAACTGGGCGCGCGTCGTCGCGCAGGTCGTGTACTACTTCAAGGGCTATTTCGCGGCGACGCGGTCGAACGACGAGCGCGTGTCGTTCACGGTGCCGTCGGGCAACTTCGGCAACGTCTGCGCGGGCCACATCGCGCGGATGATGGGGCTGCCGATCGCGAAGCTGGTGGTCGCGACCAACGAGAACGACGTGCTCGACGAATTCTTCCGCACCGGCGCGTATCGCGTGCGCAGCGCCGAGCACACCTATCACACGAGCAGCCCGAGCATGGACATCTCGAAGGCATCGAACTTCGAGCGCTTCGTGTTCGACCTGCTCGGCCGCGATCCGGCGCGCGTGATGCAACTGTTCCGCGACGTCGAGGAGAAGGGCGGCTTCGATCTCGCGGCGAGCGGCGATTTCGCGCGCGTGGCCGAATTCGGTTTCGTGTCGGGCCGCAGCAGCCACACCGACCGCATCGCGACGATCCGCGACGTGTTCTCGCGCTACGACACGATGATCGATACGCATACGGCCGACGGCGTGAAGGTCGCGCGCGAGCATCTGGAGGCCGGCGTGCCGATGGTCGTGCTCGAGACGGCGCAGCCGATCAAGTTCGGCGAGACGATCCGCGAAGCGCTCGATCGCGAAGCCGAGCGGCCGGCCGCCTTCGACGGGCTCGAGGCGCTGCCGCAGCGCTTCGAGGTCGTGAAGGCCGACGCGCAGCAGGTGAAGGACTTCATCGCCGCCCATACGGGCGCATGACGCACGGCCGGGCCCGCGGGCCCGGCGGCGCAGGACGGCCGGAATGCCGATTCGTCGAACGGATCGGGGTTCCGGCCGTTTCGTTTGGTACTCAGGTTTGGCACGCGGCCATCGTCCGTCGCGCGAAACAAGTGCCAGACCCGTGCGTTCGCGCCGATTACAGTCTTCGCATGTTCGCCATATCGCGCGTCCGCGTGACGGCGTCGCTACAATGACGTATTGATTCCAACGATCCCCGATTCCATCGATGTCGAACCCGAATCCCGCGGCGCCGCGCGCGCCGATGCTGTCGACCGCCGAGGCGCTCGCCGCGCTGCTCGACGCCGCGAAGCCGCTGCCCGGCGCCGAAACCGTCGCCACGCTCGACGCGCTCGGCCGCGTGCTGGCGGCCGACGTGAGCTCGCCGCTCGACGTGCCGCCGATGCATACCAGCGCGATGGACGGCTATGCGGTGCGCGTCGCCGATTTGTTGCACGGCGATCGACGGTTGCCGGTTTCGCAGCGCATCCCGGCCGGCCATCCGGCGCAACCGCTTGCGGCCGGCACGGCCGCGCGGATCTTCACCGGCGCGACGGTGCCGCCCGGCGCCGACGCCGTCGTGATGCAGGAGCAGGCAGCGGCCGACGGCGACGCGGTCGAGATCCTGCACACGCCGAAGGCCGGTGAATGGATCACCGCGCAGGGCGCGGACATCCGCCAGGGTGCGGTGATCCTCCCGGCCGGCACGCGGCTCACGCCGCAGGCGCTGGGTCTCGCCGCGTCGGTCGGCTGCGCGCGGTTGTCGGTCGCGCGGCGGATTCGCGTGGCGGTGTTCTTCACCGGCGACGAACTGACGATGCCGGGCGAGCCGCTGAAGCCCGGCGCGATCTACAACTCGAACCGCTTCACGCTGCGCGGGCTGCTCGAGCGGCTCGGCTGCCACGTGACCGACTACGGGATCGTGCCAGACTCGCTGGCCGCGACGCGCGACACGCTGCGCGCGGCCGCCCGCGATCACGACGTGATCCTGACGAGCGGCGGCGTGTCGGTCGGCGACGAGGATCACGTGAAGCCGGCCGTCGAGGCCGAAGGGCGGCTCGCGCTGTGGCAGATCGCGATGAAGCCCGGCAAGCCGCTCGCGTACGGCGCGGTGCGGCGCGGCGACGAGCGCGCCGATGCGCACTTCATCGGGCTGCCCGGCAACCCCGTCTCGAGCTTCGTCACGTTCCTGCTGTTCGTGCGGCCGTTCCTGCTGCGCCTGTCCGGCGTGCGCGACGTCGCGCCGCGCGCGTTGTCGCTGCGTGCCGATTTTTCGCAGAGCAAGGGCGACCGGCGCAACGAATTCCTGCGTGCGCGCGTCAACGCAGCCGGCGGTCTCGACCTGTTCCCGAACCAGAGCTCGGCCGTGCTGACGTCGACGGTCTGGGGCGACGGCCTGATCGACAATCCGCCGCAGCATGTGATCAGCGCAGGCGAGACCGTGCGTTTCATCCCGTTTTCCGAATTGCTGTCGTAACGCGACGGCTTCCCGAACCATGAAGATTCAACTGAAATTTTTTGCAAGCGTGCGCGAGGCGCTGGGCGTGGCCGATGAAGAAGCCAACGTGCCGGACAGCGTGACGACCGTCGGCGACGTGCGCGCATGGCTGCGCGTGCGCGGTGGCGCGTGGGCCGATACGCTCGCCGAAGGGCGCGCGTTGCGCATGGCGTGCAACCACGAGATGACCGATCCCGACACGCGGCTCACCGAGGGCTGCGAGGTCGCGTTCTTCCCGCCGGTGACGGGTGGTTGAGGCGGCTGTCATGGCGACGATACGAGTCCAGACCGACGATTTCGACCTGAATGCCGAAGTGGCGGCATTGCGTGCGCGCAACCCGAAGATCGGTGCGCTCGCGTGCTTCGTCGGCACGGTGCGCGACCTGAACGAAGGCGATGCGGTCGCCGCGATGGAGCTCGAGCACTATCCCGGCATGACCGAGAAGGCGCTCGAGCGGATCGCGGCCGAGGCCGGCCGGCGCTGGCCGGGCATCGACGTCGCGATCGTGCATCGCGTCGGCAGGCTGCTGCCGCTCGACCAGATCGTGATGGTCGCGACGGTCGCGTCGCACCGCGGCGATGCATTCGCGTCGTGCGAATTCGTGATGGACTATCTGAAGACCGAAGCGCCGTTCTGGAAGAAGGAAACGACGCCGGACGGCGAGCGCTGGGTCGATGCGCGCAGTACCGACGACGCCGCGCTCGCGCGCTGGGGCGTCGAGTCGGGCAACACGCCGCGCTGAGCTGAGCGCGGCGCGCGGGCGGTGCGGCGATGTGTCGCATGCGCGCCGGTGTCGCACACGACGGGCGTTACGCGTCCGGGTCGATGCCGCGCCCGATGATCTTCGTCGGAAACGGCTCGCCGCGGGCGCGCGACGGCAACGCGTGCGGATCGTCGCCCGCGTCGCGGCGGCGCGGCGCGATCGCGTCGAGCAGCGCCTGCTGCTCGGGCGGAATCCGGTAGTCCCAACCGAACCGGCTCAACTGCAGGCTCTGCGCGATCCGCAGCGCGGGCTCCATGAAGCGGATCGCCGCGGGCGGCGCGTAGCGCGCTTCGACCGTTTTCAGGAACAGCGACAGCCAGCGGCTGAAATGGGCCGGCTCGACCCCGTCGAGCGGCTGGTGCGCCTGTTGCACGTTGCCGCGATAGCCCTTGGTGCCGAGCACGAGGCTCGACCAGAACGTCACCATCTTCGGCAAATGATCGTCCCAGCGGCCGGCGAGCTTCGCGTCGAACACCGGCCCGAGCAGCGGATCGGCGCGCACGCGGTCGTAGAACGCGTAGACGAGATCGCGGATATTGTCTTCGGTCGGCTCGGCGTCGCGGGGGCGGGCCGATGCGGGTTGGGTCGAGGCGGGCAGGGCAGTCATGACAAAAAGGGCCGGTAGATCGGAGCAGCGGCGGGACAGCAGCGGGGCGGGCGGCGCGGGTGACGAGCAGGACGCCGGCCGGATTTTGACGCAAAATAGCGTCCAACAACCCCTGGAAAACGTGTGGATGTCACGCATCTTATTGCGCGCCCGCGATCCCGGCAACCCGGGGCCGCGCAACGGCGCCATCGATCGGCCCGGTTCACATAATCGGGATACGATCGATATTTTCCGTATTCGCTCATGAGACTCACCGACTACACCGACTATTCGCTGCGCGTGATGCTGTACCTGGCGGTGCGCGGCGAAGGGCTCGCGACGATCCAGGAGATCTCGGACGCCTACGGCATCTCGAAGAACCATCTGATGAAAGTCGTCCAGCAGCTCGGCGAGCTGGGCTGGGTCGACACCGTGCGCGGCCGCAACGGCGGGCTGCGGCTGTTCGCCGATTCGCTGCAACTGACGGTCGGCGAGGTCGTGCGGGCCACCGAAAACGACTTCGCGCTGGTCGGCTGCTTTTCGGCCGACGGCGTCGAGTCGCGCGGCTGCGTGATCGAGCCGCAGTGCCGGTTGAAGGGCGTGCTGGCGGCCGCGCGCGATGCCTTCTTCGCGGAGCTCGATCGTCATACGCTCGGCGAACTGGCCGAGCCTGCATCGCCGCTCGCGTCGCTGCTCGGCATCCGTCCGGCCGTGCTCGTGCGTGCCGCGCCGGTGCAGGACGAAGCGCAGGCAGCCGAGCCGGCGTCCAAGACCCACTGACACGCGGGCGTCCCGCGCGCCCATCCCGTCGCGCCCTCCGGACCGTTTTCAGGCGATCCGGCAATTTTTGCGCTGAATCAACCCGAATTTCGCTTGAAAGCCGCATAACCATCCTCATCTTGGTGTTAATCGAAAATTGGAGGTCTCGACTAAATGAGAATCGACAAGCTCACCACCAAGTTCCAGGAAGCACTCGCGGACGCGCAAAGCCTCGCGGCAGGCCGCGACAATCAATACATCGAACCCGTTCACGTGCTCGCGGCACTGGTCGCGCAGCAGGACGGCTCTGCCCGCTCGCTGATGTCGCGCGCGGGCGTTCACGTGCAGGCGCTGCAAGGCGCGCTGAACGAAGCCATTTCGCGCCTGCCGCAAGTGACGGGCACGGGCGGCGACATCCAGATCGGCCGTGAACTCGCCGGGCTGCTGAACCAGGCCGACAAGGAAGCGCAGAAGCTCAACGACACGTTCATCGCGAGCGAGATGTTCCTGCTCGCCGTGTCCGACGACAAGGGCGACGCCGGCAAGCTCGCGCGCCAGCACGGCCTCACGCGCAAGTCGCTCGAAGCCGCGATCGCCGCGGTGCGCGGCGGCTCGCAGGTGCACAGCCAGGATGCGGAAAGCCAGCGCGAGGCGCTGAAGAAATACACGGTCGACCTGACCGAGCGCGCCCGCGCGGGCAAGCTCGATCCGGTGATCGGCCGCGACGACGAAATCCGTCGCTCGATCCAGATCCTGCAGCGCCGCACCAAGAACAACCCGGTGCTGATCGGCGAGCCGGGCGTCGGCAAGACCGCGATCGTCGAAGGGCTCGCGCAGCGGATCGTCAACGGCGAAGTGCCCGAGACGCTGAAGGGCAAGCGCGTGCTGTTGCTCGACATGGCCGCGCTGCTCGCCGGCGCGAAGTATCGCGGCGAGTTCGAGGAGCGCCTGAAGGCGGTGCTCAACGACATCGCGAAGGACGAAGGCCAGACGATCGTCTTCATCGACGAAATCCACACGATGGTCGGCGCGGGCAAGGCCGAAGGCGCGATGGATGCAGGCAACATGCTGAAGCCGGCGCTGTCGCGCGGCGAACTGCACTGCATCGGCGCGACCACGCTCGACGAATACCGCAAGTACATCGAGAAGGACGCCGCGCTCGAACGGCGCTTCCAGAAGGTGCTCGTCGACGAGCCGAGCGTCGAGGCGACGATCGCGATCCTGCGCGGGCTGCAGGAGAAGTACGAACTGCACCACGGTGTCGACATCACCGACCCGGCGATCGTCGCCGCGGCCGAGCTGTCGCATCGCTACATCACCGACCGCTTCTTGCCCGACAAGGCCATCGACCTGATCGACGAAGCCGCTTCGAAGATCAAGATGGAAATCGATTCGAAGCCCGAAGAGATGGACAAGCTCGACCGTCGTCTGATCCAGCTGAAGATCGAGCGCGAAGCCGTGAAGAAGGAGCAGGACGAAGCGTCGCAGAAGCGCCTGCAGCTGATCGAGGAAGAGATCGACCGCCTCGGCCGCGAATATGCGGACCTGGAAGAGATCTGGACCGCCGAGAAGGCCGCGGTGCAGGGCAGCGCGCAGCTCAAGGAAGAGATCGAGAAGGTGCGGGCGGATATCGCGCGCCTGCAGCGTGAAGGCAAGCTCGAGAAGGTCGCCGAGCTGCAGTACGGCAAGCTGCCGCAGCTCGAGGCCCAGCTGAAGCAGGTCACGCAGGCCGAAGAGCAGGAGCAGCACAACCCGACGCGTCCGCGCCTGCTGCGCACGCAGGTCGGCGCCGAGGAAATCGCGGAAGTCGTGTCGCGTTCGACGGGCATTCCCGTGTCGCGGATGATGCAGGGCGAACGCGAGAAGCTGCTGCACATCGAGGAAAAGCTGCACGAGCGCGTGGTCGGCCAGGACGAGGCGATCAGCGCGGTGGCGGACGCGATCCGTCGTTCGCGCGCGGGTCTCGCCGATCCGAACCGTCCGTACGGCTCGTTCCTGTTCCTCGGCCCGACGGGGGTCGGCAAGACCGAGCTGTGCAAGGCGCTGGCGTCGTTCCTGTTCGATTCGGAAGAGCATCTGATCCGCATCGACATGAGCGAGTTCATGGAGAAGCACAGTGTCGCGCGGTTGATCGGCGCGCCGCCGGGCTACGTCGGCTACGAGGAAGGCGGTTACCTGACGGAAGCCGTGCGTCGCAAGCCGTACAGCGTGATCCTGCTCGACGAGATCGAGAAGGCGCATCCGGACGTGTTCAACGTGCTGCTGCAGGTGCTCGACGACGGCCGCATGACGGACGGGCAGGGGCGCACGGTCGACTTCAAGAACACGGTCATCGTGATGACGTCGAACCTCGGCTCGCAGGTGATTCAGGCGATGACGGGCGCGCCGCAGGACGAGATCAAGGACGCGGTGTGGCTCGAGGTGAAGCAGCATTTCCGCCCCGAGTTCCTGAACCGGATCGACGACGTCGTGGTGTTCCATGCGCTCGACCGCAGCAACATCGAGTCGATCGCGAAGATCCAGCTGGCGCGCCTGCACGACCGGCTCGCGAAGCTCGACATGGCGCTCGACGTGTCGCCCGCGGCGCTCGAACAGATCGCGAAGGTCGGCTACGATCCGGTGTTCGGTGCGCGGCCGCTGAAGCGCGCGATCCAGCAGGAGATCGAGAACCCGGTCGCGAAGCTGATCCTCGCCGGCCGCTTCGGTCCGAAGGACGTGATCCCGGTCGACGTCAACGACGGCCAGTTCGTGTTCGACCGCGTCGTGCACTGATCGCCTGCCATCGGCAGCGTGCCCGGTTCGCACCGGGCGCAAAAACAAACACCCCGCCTCGGCGGGGTGTTTGCATATGGAGCGGCCGAAACCGCTATGCCGGATGCCGGCCGCTGCGCGGCGGGCTTACGCCTGCTTGTTGCCGCCGAACATGCCGGCAAGCTGCGTGAGCGTGCCGAGCACGTTCGACGTGTCCACCTGGCCGCTGGCCGGCACTTCACCGTTCGGCGTCGCGCCGTTGACGACGTGCGGCAGCACCTGCGCGAGGATCGACGACGCCTGCGACGGATCGATGCCGACCTTGCTCGCGAGCGAGCCGACGACGTCCGAGCCGAGCACGTTCTGCAGCGTGTCCGGCGAGATCGGCTGGTTTTCGCCGGTGCCGACCCACGAACCGATGATCTCGCCGGCGCCGCCGGCCTTGAACTTCTCGATCAGCCCGTTCAGGCCGCCCGGCTGGTTGTTGATGAATTCGAGCGCGGTCGTGATCAGCGCGCTTTGCGAGTTGCCGCCGGCCTGGCCGCCGATCAGACCGCCAACGATGTCGAGGAGACCCATGGTTCTTCACCTTCACTGAAAAGGGCGCCGTGACGACGGCGCCCGTTGAACGAATGCCGCGCGCACGCCGTCGCGCGCGCGGCGCACATCAGGCGCCCGACGCCGCGGCGGCGGAGGCTGCCTTGTCCTTCTTGCTCTTCTTCTTCGAACCCTTCGTTGCCTTCGTGGACGACGCGGCCGCCGGTGCGCTCGCACCCGCGTCGGCGGATGCCGCTGCCGCCGCTGCCGCCTTTTCCTTCTTCGACGCGCGCTTGGTCTTGGCCGGCTTGGCGGCCGCGTCCGGTGCACTAGCCGCCGGCGCGGGCGCCGCGGTCGTCGTGCCGGCCGTCGCGGTCGTGGACGTCGCGGCGGTGCCTGCCGACGTCGTGGTCGACGTGGTCGCGGACGTCGTCGCGGCCGGTTTCGACAGCTTCACACCCTTCGGCGGCGTCGACGCGCCGCCGATCGTCAGGCCGTTTTCCTCGAGATGCCCGACCGACTTGGTACCGAGGCCCTTCACGCGGTTCGCGAGATCGTCGGCGTCCTTGAACGGGCCGTTCTTGGTGCGTTCGTCGATGATCGCCTTCGACTTCACGGGCCCGAGCCCCTTCACGGATTCGAGCGCGGCCTGGTCGGCCGTGTTGACTTCGACGGCCGCGGCAAGGCCTGCGGCAAGCGACAGCGATAGCGCGACGAACAGCATCAGCAGCTTTTTCAGCATGGCAAAGGCTCCCTGGTTCTGACGGATGAATGGTTGTTGCAACGGACGGCGACGTGCGAGTTGGCCGGGCGTCGCGTTAAGCATAGGACAAATGCGTGCCCTTTTTGAGACAGGCTGACCGAATCTTGCTGAAGGCTTGCGGTGCTGTAAAGGCCGAACCCGATGCCGGGCGCCGATTTTGACGATTCTTTACGGTGTCGCCGGCGTATTGCGAGGGGCGCGCGGAAAAACGCCGCACTGGCCGTCAGACAATGCTTGACTTAGAGTGAACTCTAACTCCTAACCTTGTTCCTGCCATGTCGAAAACCGTATCCCAACCCTCCGCCGCCGGTCCGCTGACGATCGGGCAAGTCGCCGAACTGACGGGCGTGTCGACGGACACGCTGCGGTATTACGAGCAGGCCGGGCTGCTGCGCGCGATCTCGCGCACGGCGGCCGGGCACCGGCTCTATGCGCCGGCCGACCTTGACTGGCTGGCCTTCGTGATGCGCCTGAAGGCGACCGGCATGCCGATCGCGCAGATGCAGGCGTTCGCGGTGCTGCGCGAGCAGGGCGAGTCGACGTTCGGCGCGCGGCGCGACTTGCTGGTCGCGCATCGCGACGCGGTGCGTGCGCATATCGCGGAGCTGCAGGCGAGCCTCGACGCGATCGGCGACAAGATCGCGTACTACGAGGCGCGGGAACGGGAAACGGAACGACGGGCGAAACCTTCTCACTCTTTATCGGAACAGGACGGACACGATGGAACGACTCGTTGAGGATCGCTACACGCGCGGCTGGAACAAGCTCAAGGAAATCGACGGCGAAGCGGGCGAACGCGTGATCGCGGCGCTCGCGCCGATCGCGCCGGACTTCGGGCGGCTCCTGGTCGAATTCAGCTTCGGCGACATCTACAGCCGGCCGCAGCTCGACCTGAAGGCGCGCGAAATCGCGACGATCGCCGCGCTGGCCGCGCTCGGCAACGCGCAGCCGCAACTGAAGGTGCATATCGAGGCCGCGCTGAACGTCGGCTGCACGCGCGACGAGATCGTCGAGGTGTTCATGCAGATGGCCGTGTATGCGGGGATGCCCGCCGCGCTCAACGCGTTGTTCGCCGCGCACGAGGTGTTCACGCGGCGCGACGAAGCGGCCGGCGTGACGGACCACCCGAACGAAGCGGCCGGGCAGCCCGCATGACCAGGCATGCGCCCGTGCGTCACGCGCGGTGCGGCGCGACGATCCGGTACTTCGCGATGCGCCGGTACAGCGTCGCGCGCGACATGCCGAGCGCCCGGGCGGCCGCGTCGGGCCGCCAGCGGTGCATGGTGAGCGCGGCGACGATGCGGCTGCGTTCGTCGTCGGGCAGCGCGCCCGCCGGCGCGCCGCCGAGTTGCGCGGCGAGGTCGGTCGGCAGGTCGCGCCGCGTCACGCGCGCGGCGTCGCACACCGCGCACGCATAGCGCAGCACGTTGCGCAGTTGCCGCACGTTGCCCGGCCATGGATACGCGGCGAGCTGTTCGGCGAGCGTCGCGTCGAGCGTGAGCACGTGGCCGGTCGCTTGCGCTTCCTCGGCGAACACGGCGGCGATCACGTCGCGCACGTCCGCGCGTTCGCGCAGCGGCGGCAGGTCGAACGTCGCGCCGCTCAGCCGGTAGTACAGGTCTTCGCGGAACGTGCCGTCGGCCACCATCCGCCCGAGATCGCGGTGCGTCGCGCAGATCACGTCGAGATCGACGCGCACGGGCGTATCGCTGCCGAGCGGCACGACCTCGCCGTCGGCCAGGACGCGCAACAGGCGCGTCTGCAGCGCGAGCGGCATGTCGCCGATTTCATCGAGAAACAGCGTGCCGCCGTCGGCGAGCGCGATCTTGCCGCGCGCGCCGTGCTTGCGTGCGCCGGTGAACGCGCCGGCCGCATAACCGAACAGTTCGCTCTCGATCAGCGCTTCCGGCAGCGCGCCGCAGTTGACGGCGATGAACGGCCGCGCGCGCCGTGCGCCGGCGTCGTGGATCGCGCGGGCGAACACTTCCTTGCCCGCGCCGGTTTCGCCGAGCACGAGGATAGGCAGCCGCTTGCTCGCGACGCGCAGCGCGAGTTCGGCCTGTTGCGCGATGCGCGCGTCGCTGCTGTGCAGGAACGGCGTCAGCGCGCCGACGTGACGCGGCGCGGTGGTGCCCGGGCGGCGCGATGCAGCGGCCGGTTCACGGCCGGCGCGTCGTAGCGGCGCGCGCAGCCGCGCGTAGAGCGGTGCGCCGGTCGCGCGCACCCGCAGCGCGACGATGGCATCGAGCCGCGCCGCATCGCGCAGCGGCATCTCGGTCGCGTCGAAGATCTCGTCGATATGGCGCGGCTCGCGCAGCGCCGGCAGCGCATCGCGCGCGTGCCGGTTCGCGGCGACGATGTTGCCGCATTCGTCGAACGCGATCAGCCACTCCGGTTGCGCCTCGACGTAGTGACGGTTCGGATGCCCGAACAATATCCAGTGCTGCGCGGTGCTGTGCACGAAGTAGCCGTCCTCGATCAGCGCCGCGCTCTGCCGCACGAGCTGATAGACGAGGCGCTGGCTGTCGCGGCCGTCGGGCGAATGCACGGCCGACGCGTCGAGCACGCCGATCAACTCGCCGCCCGGCGAGAAGATCGGCGCCGCGCTGCAGGTGAGCGTCGTGAACGCGGCGCGAAAGTGATCGGTCTTGTGCACGGTGATCGGCGCGAGATCGGTCAGCACGCTCGCGACACCGCAGGTTCCTTCCTCGCTTTCCGACCAGCACGAGCCGATGTGCAGCCCCGCGTGACGGAAGTCGTTGCGGCGTTCGCGGTCGATCCGGTAGTCGATCGTCACGCCGTGCGCGTCGGTCAGCATCACGCAGTAATCGGCGACGCGGATCATGTCGTGCAGCCGCGTCAGGCACTGGCCCGACGCGCGCAGGAAGGCTTCCTCCTTGTCGCGCACTTCGCGCAGTTCGGCCGCGGTCAGCACGCGCGGGCCGATCGACGAAGCGGGGTCGAGACGGTAGCGCTCCAGCGATCGTTGCCACGACGACACGAGACGCGCGGAATCCGCCGGCGCGGGCAGGCGTCCGGCGAGCGCGCCGAGGACACGATCGGCGTGCTGGGCCTGGGGGACGGCGTAGGGCATGGTCGGCTCCGGTTCCGTACGGCGGGGATGTCGCTGTTCTTGTAGCACATCCGGTCCTGCGGATCACATTGCATCGCAGCACGCGGCGCGCGTGAGACGGTCGTCTCACCGGTGTCGCGCCGTGTCTCGCGCGGTTGAGACGGCCGCATGCGTGGCGTGCGGCGCTCGGCCGGCGCGGCGCTGCATGCGCGGCGCCGCGCGAACGCGGGGTTGGCGGGCGGAATGCCGGGCAGGCGCGGGTGCCGCGACGACCACGTCGCCGTATCGACGACGTGAGACGCCGCGGCGAATTCGATGTGTGCTGCGTCGTCACGGCCAAGCATCCCGAATTCGCGTGTGCCCGCCGCGCCAGTGCGGACGCGGGTTTCGTGGCCATCGCACGCGCGATGGCACGCTGCTTGCAGAGATGACGGGCAAGCCGGTGCGATTGCGTCGGCGACGACGATCCGCCGCCCGTCGATGGCAGCGGACGAAACAGGCAGGGCCGATGCGTGCGCCAATGCGCCGGCCCCGCCCACTGGATGGAGACAAATCCGTGACGACGCCCGTTACCGTCGGCGTGATCGCGAACCCCGCTTCGGGGCGCGACATCCGCCGCCTCACGACGCATGCATCCGTGTTCCCGACCGCGGAGAAGGCGAACATGATCGTGCGCCTGCTGGCCGGCCTTGGCGCGATGGGCGTCGAGCGCGTGCTGACGCTGCGCGACCGCACGGGTATCGCGACGCTGCTGCTGCGCGCGATCGACACGCATCGCGCGGTCGCGCCGCACGAGCGCTGGCCGCAGGTCGAATTCGTCGACTTGCCGATCACCGATTCCGTCGCCGACACGCAGGCCGGCGCGGCCTATCTGCACCGGATGGAAGTGGCGCTGATCGTCGTGCTCGGCGGCGACGGCACCCATCGCGCGGTGGCCGCGCATTGCGGCGCGACGCCGCTCGTCGCGCTGTCCACCGGCACCAACAACGCGTTTCCCGAACATCGCGAGGCGACCGTCGCCGGCGTCGCCGCAGGGCTTGCCGCGACCGGCGCCGTGCCGGCCGAGGTCGCGTTCGTGCGCAACAAGCGGCTCGTCGTGCGCTGCGTCGCGGGCGCGCAGCCGGGGCGCGAGGAGATCGCGCTCGTCGACGTGTGCGCCGCGCGGCAGCGCTTCATCGGCGCACGCGCGATCTCCGGCTCCGACGACATCGATTCGCTCTACCTGACGTTCGCGGAACCGGACGGCATCGGCTTGTCCGCGCTCGGCGGCGCGTGGGCGCCGCTCGAACGCAGCGCGCCGCACGGGCTCGCGATGCGCTTCGCGCAAGCCGGCAACGCGGCCGGCACGCCGCTCGTCGCGCCGATCGCGCCGGGGCGCGTCGACCGTGTCGTGATGCGCAGTTGCGAGCGGCTCGAGCCGGACACGTGGCACGCGATCCCGTTCGAGCGCGGCACGCTCGCGTTCGACGGCGAGCGCGAGATCGAGGTCGCGCGCGGCGATCGCTACGAGATTGCGCTCGACTGGCACGGGCCGCTGACGGTCGACGTCGGCCGCACGCTGCGCTACGCGTCGTCGCGGCAACTGCTGCGCGACGCGGGTGCGTGGCAGGACTAACGATCGACGGTTGGTTTCACGCACCGGCATTTCGACATCCATCACGATCATCAAGGAGACATCGCCATGACAGCCCCTCTCGAAGGACAGGTCGCCATCGTCACGGGCGGCGCGCGCGGCATCGGCCGCGGCATCGCGCTGACGCTCGCCGGCGCCGGCGCCGACATCCTGCTGGCCGACCTGCTCGACGACGCGCTCGACGCCACCGCGCGCGAGGTGCGCGCGCTCGGCCGGCGGGCCGCGATCGCGAAGGTCGACGTCACGCAGGCCGCGCAGGTCGACGCGATGGTCGCGCAGGCGCTCGCCGACCTCGGCGGGCTCGACATCCTCGTGAACTGCGCGGGCGTGATCAGCATTCATCCGGTCGCCGAACTGACCGAGCGCGACTGGGATTTCGTGATGGACGTGAACGCGAAGGGCACGTTCCTCGGCTGCCGGGCGGCGCTCGCGCACCTGAAGGCGCAGGGGCGCGGCCGGATCATCAACGTCGCGTCGATCGCGGGCAAGGAAGGCTTTCCGAATCTCGCGCATTACAGCGCATCGAAATTCGCGGTCGTCGGCTTCACCAACGCGCTGGCGAAGGAGCTTGCGCGCGACGGCGTGACCGTCAACGCGATCTGCCCGGGCATCGTCCGTACCTACATGTGGGACCGGCTGTCAGACGAATGGAAGACCGACGGCGAATCGGTCGAGGAATCGTGGCAGCGGCACCAGTTGACGCTGATTCCGCAGGGCCGCGCGCAGACCCCGGAAGACATGGGCCGGCTCGCGCTGTTCTTCGCGACGATGGACAACGTGACGGGCCAGGCCGTGAACGTCGACGGCGGCTTCACGTTCCACTGACGGCCCCAGGCCGTGCAATCCGCCGCCACGGCATGGCCGGGGCGGCATTCGCAGTCAGACCTACCAGGAGACACACATGACCGCTTCGACACAGCTCGGCAGGGACAAGCTGCTGGACGCCTATCGGCTGATGCGCACGATCCGCGAATTCGAGGAACGCCTGCACGTCGAATTCGCGACCGGCGAGATACCCGGCTTCGTTCACCTGTACGCGGGCGAGGAGGCGTCCGCCGTCGGCACGATCCTGCACCTCGGCCTCGACGACTACGTGGCCACCACGCACCGCGGCCACGGCCATTGCATCGCCAAGGGCGTCGACGTGCACGGGATGATGGCCGAGATCTACGGCAAGAAGACGGGCGTCTGCCACGGCAAGGGCGGCTCGATGCACATCGCCGACCTGTCGATGGGGATGCTCGGCGCGAACGGGATCGTCGGCGCGGGCGGCCCGCTCGTGTGCGGCGCGGCGCTCGCGGCCAAGCACAAGAAGACGGGCGGCGTCGGCGTGTGCTTCTTCGGCGACGGCGCGTCGAACCAGGGCGTGATCTTCGAATCGATGAACCTCGCGTCGGTGTGGCGGCTGCCCGCGATCTTCGTCGCCGAAAACAACGGCTATGCGGAAGCGACGTCGTCGAGCTGGTCGGTCGCGACCGACAACATCGCCGATCGCGCGAACGGGTTCGGGATGCCGGGCGTGATCGTCGACGGCTTCGACTTCTTCGCGGTGCACGAGGCGCTCGGCGAGGCCGTCGAACGGGCGCGCAACGGCGGCGGGCCGACGCTCGTCGAAGTGAAGTTCACGCGCTACTTCGGCCACTTCGAGGGCGATGCGCAAACCTACCGGGCGCCGGGCGAAGTGCAGAAGCTGCGCGACGAGAAGGACTGCCTGAAGCATTTCGAAGCCCGCGTCGTGCGCGCCGAAGCGCTGACGACCGACGACCTGCGTGCGGTCGACGCCCAGGTGAAGGCGCTGATCGACGACGCGGTCGCGCAGGCGAAGGCGGCGCCGCTGCCGGATGCCGCCGACCTGCTGGCCGACGTCTACGTGTCGTATCCGTGAGCGCGGCCTGATCCAGCAGCCGGCACGGCGAACCGAACATTCCAGGAGACAGACATGGCAAGGAAGATCACTTATTCGCAGGCGATCAACGAGGCGCTCGCGCAGGAAATGGCGCGCGACGACAGCGTGATCGTGATGGGCGAGGACAACGCGGGCGGTGCGGGCGCGCCGGGCGAGGACGACGCATGGGGCGGCGTGCTCGGCGTGACGAAGGGGCTGTTCCACAAGTTTCCGGGCCGCGTGCTCGATACGCCGCTGTCGGAGGGCGGCTACATCGGCGCGGCGGTCGGCGCCGCCGCGTGCGGGATGCGTCCCGTCGCGGAACTGATGTTCATCGATTTCATGGGCGTGTGTTTCGACCAGATCTTCAACCAGGCCGCGAAATTCCGCTACATGTTCGGCGGCAAGGCCGTGACGCCGGTCGTGATCCGCGCGATGTACGGCGCCGGCCTGCGCGCGGCCGCGCAGCACTCGCAGATGCTCACGTCGCTGTTCACGCATATCCCGGGGCTGAAGGTCGTGTGCCCGTCGACGCCGTACGACGCGAAGGGGCTGCTGATCCAGGCGATCCGCGACAACGATCCCGTGATCTTCCTCGAACACAAGCTGCTCTATACGCGTGAGGGCGACGTCCCGGAGGAATCCTATGCGATTCCGTTCGGCGAGGCGAACGTGCTGCGCGACGGCGACGACGCGACGATCGTCACGTACGGCCGGATGGTGCATCTCGCGATGGACGCGGCCGCGACGCTCGCGAAGGGCGGCATCCAGTGCGACGTGATCGACCTGCGCACGACGTCGCCGCTCGACGAGGAAACGATCCTCGAAAGCGCGGCGCGCACCGGGCGCGTGGTGGTGGTCGACGAAGCGAATCCGCGCTGCTCGATCGCGACCGACATCGCCGCGCTCGTCGCGCAGCGCGCGTTCCGGTCTCTGAAGGCGCCGATCGAGCTCGTCACCGCGCCGCATACGCCCGCGCCGTTCGCCGGCGTGCTGGAAGACCTGTATATCCCGTCCGCCGATGCAATTGCGCAGGCGGTACTCAAGACGAGGAGCTGACACGATGTCGATTCACATGATCACGATGCCCAAATGGGGGCTGTCGATGGAGCAGGGGCAGGTCAACGGCTGGCTGAAGGCGGTCGGCGAACGCGTGGCGAAGGGCGACGAAGTGCTCGACGTCGAGACCGACAAGATCTCGTCGGGTGTCGAATGCGCATTCGACGGCACGCTGCGCCGGCAGGTCGCGCAGGAGGGCGAGACGCTGCCCGTCGGCGCGCTGCTCGGTGTCGTCGCGGCCGCCGAGGCGAGCGATGCCGACATCGACGCGGCGATCGCCGATTTCCAGCGCGATTTCGTGCCGAGCGCGGCGTCCGACGAGGCGGCCGGCCCGCAGCCGGAGAAGGCGCAGATCGGCGGCCGCACGGTCCGCTTCCTGAAGCTGGGCGAGGGGTCGGGCACGCCCGCCGTGCTGATCCACGGCTTCGGCGGCGACCTGAACAACTGGCTGTTCAACCACGCGGAGCTCGCCGCGCACCGGCCGGTGTGGGCGCTCGATCTGCCCGGCCACGGCGAATCGGGCAAGGCGGTCGAGACCGGCAGCCTCGACGAACTGGCCGACGCGGTGCTCGCGCTGCTCGATGCGCAGCACATCGAGCGCGCGCACCTGATCGGCCATTCGATGGGCGGGGCGGTCGCGATGACGGTGGCCGAGCGCGCACCGCAACGCGTTGCATCGCTCACGCTGATCGCGAGCGCGGGGCTCGGCACCGACATCAACCGCGCGTACATCGACGGCTTCGTCGCCGGCAACAGCCGCAACACGCTGAAACCGCACCTCGGCGCGCTGTTCGCGGACGACGCGCTGGTCACGCGGCAACTCGTCGAGGACCTCGTCAAGTACAAGCGGCTCGAAGGCGTGCAGGCCGCGCTGGAGAAGATCGCGCACGCCGCGTTCGACGGCGCCGCGCAGCGGCGTGTGTTCCGTGACCGGCTCGCGACGCTGGCGCCGCGCACGCTCGTGATCTGGGGCGAGCGCGACCAGGTGATTCCCGCGCAGCATGCGCAGGGCTTGCCGGACGGCGTGCGTGCCGAGGTGATCGCCGGCAGCGGGCACATGGTGCAGATGGAAGCGGCCGCCGACGTGAACCGCCTGATCGTCGCGTTCCTCGGAGACTGACGATGACCGCCGCGCTCGAACGACCCAGCCGCACGGCGCTCGGCCAGCCCGGCGCGAGAAGTCGCGACAAGCTCGCGCGCATTCCGGTGCGCGTCGAGCCCGCGGCCGGCGCGGCGCTGCCGAAGCCGCCGTGGCTGCGCGCGCGGCCGATGATGAGCGCGGCGGTGGCCGACATGGCCGCCGTGCTGCGCGAGCATCGGCTGCATTCCGTCTGCGAGGAGGCGATGTGTCCGAACATCGGCGAATGCTTCGCGCAGCGCACCGCGACCTTCATGATCATGGGCGGACTGTGTACGCGGCGTTGCCCGTTCTGCGATGTCGCGCACGGCCGCCCCGAGCCGCTCGATCCCGACGAGCCCGCGCGGCTGGCCGACGCGGCGGCGGCGCTCGGGTTGCGCTACGTCGTGATCACGTCGGTCGACCGCGACGACCTGCGCGACGGCGGCGCCGCGCATTTCGCCGCGTGCATCGCGGCGGTGCGCGCGAGCGTGCCGGGTATCGGTGTCGAGGTGCTGACGCCGGACTTCCGCGGCCGTGTGGCGCGTGCGCTCGACGCGCTGTCGTCGGCGTGGCCCGATGTGTTCAACCACAACATCGAGACGGTGCCGTCGCTGTATCGCGCGGCGCGGCCGGGCGCCGACTATCGCGGCTCGCTCGAACTGCTCGCGCAGGCGAAGGCCGCGCGGCCGACGCTCGTGACGAAATCGGGCTTGATGCTCGGGCTCGGCGAGCGCGACGACGAGGTGCGCGACACGCTGCGCGACCTGCGCGCGCACGAGGTCGACGTGCTGACGCTCGGCCAGTATCTGGCGCCGTCGGAACACCATTTGCCGGTGCGGCGTTACGTGAGCCCGGAGGCTTTCGCCGCATGGCACGACGAGGCGCTCGCGCTCGGTTTCAGGGAAGTCGTCGCCGGCCCGCTCGTGCGGTCGTCGTATCACGCGGCCGACGTGCTGGAGAGCGCGTAGCGCGCCGCGCGTCAGGCCAAGGCGGCGTGCGCGCGACTGATGCGGCGCAGGTACAGCACGAGCCCCGCGCCCGCGAGCATCAGGCTGACCGTGTTCGCGAACCAGAAGCCGCGCGCGCCGGTCAGCCACGCGGGCGCGATCCCGCCCACGTCGAAGCCGAGCACGTAGCCGCCGCTGAGTCCGACACCCCACAGCGCGACCGCATAGATCACGGTCGGCACGACCGCCACCTTGTACGCGCGCAGCACGAACGCGGACGTGACCTGCAGCGCATCGAACATGTGGTAGCACGCGACGATCGCGACGAGCGGCATCGCGGCCGCGGCGACGGCCGGGTTCGGCGTATAGCCGCCGATGATCAGCGGGCGCAGCGCGAACACGAGCACGCCGTAGGCGGCCGCCACGCCGCACGCGAAGAACACGCTGTGCCGGCCGAGCAGCCGGGCTTCCTCGGCGCGTCCCGCGCCGAGCGCGCGCGCGACCAGCGTCGACGCCGCCACGCCGATCGACAGCGGCGTCATGTACAGCACCGCGCCGATGTTGCCGGCGATCTGGTGGCCGGCGAGCGTCGTCGTGCCGAACTGCGCGATGAACAGCGCCATGCACGTGTACGACGTGACCTCGATCAGGTACGACAGGCCCATCGGCACGCCGAGCTTCAGGATCGCCTTCTGGCGCGCCCAGACGGGCCAGCAGAAGCGCGAGAAGATCGCGAGCGGCGCGAACACGTCGAGCTTCGCGAGCAGCGTGTAGCCGATCAGCGCGAGCGCCCAGTTGATCAGCGTGCTGGCCAGCCCGCAGCCGGGGCCGCCGAGCGCCGGTACGCCGAAGCCGCCGAAGATGAACCACACGTTCAGCGGAAACTTGAGCAGCAGCGCGCCGATCTGGAGGATCATCGCGAGCCGCGGCTTGCCGGCCGCGTTGGTCAGCGCGTTATAGATGCGGAATACGAGGCTGGCGGGCAGCCCGTACGACAGGACGCGCAGGTAGTCGACGGTGCGATCGTGCAGCGCGGCGGGCGCGTGCGCGACGCGCAGCAGCGGCTCGGGAAAATGCAGCAGCAGGAAGCCCGGAATCGAGAGCAGCAGCGCGAGCCACAGCGCCTGGCGCACTTCCTCGCCGATCTCGGCATAGCGCCGCGCGCCGTACAGTTGCCCGGTGATCGGCTGCAGCGCGGACAGGATACCCGTCAGGCCGATGTAGATCGATACGTAGATCGACGAGCCGAGCCCGAGCGCGGCGAGATCGACGGCCGAGTAGCGGCCGACCATCGCGGTGTCGATCACGCCGAACGCGATGATCGCGAGCTGGCCGACCAGCACCGGCCACGCGAGACCGACGATCCGGCGGATGTCGCCGAACATCGTCAATCGGCCGCCTGGCGGCGCGGCGGACGCCGTTTGACGGGCGTCTTCGGCCGTTCGATGCGCTCGTACAGGCGGAAGCGCTCGTCGCGGTCGGCGACGCGGCGGCCTTCCCAGACGAGACGCCACACGTATTGCGACATCGCGCTCGGCTCGCCGAAGTCGGCGCGGTCCTGACGCAGGATCACGTCGCAGTCGCCGGAGAAATCGAAGCGCATGTTGCCGAAATACGCGAAGGTCGCGATCTGCGCGTCGCCGAGCCGCACCGGCGAAATGCACTCGTAGTCGGACGGCAGGTGCACGGCGATCTGTTGCGCGACGTCGCGATAGGTCCGGCCGTAGTTGACGATCGGCAGCCACAGCGTCATCAGCAGCACCCACATCAGCGTGGTGCCCGCGCTCGACAGCACGACGCTGCGCCACAGCACCTTAGGCTGTCGCGACACGCGCCAGCGCGCGAGGAAGCACCAGCACACGGTGACGATCACCGCGCAGATGAACGACAGGATCTTGAAATGCGGCTCGTAGCCGGGCACGAGGCGCGCGAGGTTGCGCGCGAGCGGATGCGGGAAGCCGGTGAGCGACGCGAGCCAGACGAGCCACACGAAGGTGCCGAGGATCGTGAAGCTCAGCACCGCGAACCAGTCGATCGCGTTGATCGCGCCGCGCTTGAGGGTCGGCAGCGCGAACGTCGCGAGCACCGCGAGCGGCGGTAGCAGCAGCATGTACATGCGGTTCGACTGCTGGCTTTGCAGGATCACGAGCGCGACGAGCGGCACGGCGACCGACAGCGGAATCGCGATGTGCGCCCGACGACGCATGCCGGCCCAGCTCCACCACGCCCAGATCGCGAGCGGCCACGCAGGCCACGTGAACAACGGCAGGTTCTTCGCCGCATAGCCGAGCACGGCCGTCGGCGGGCCCGAAAAGCGCATCAGGCTGCCGTGGATCCACTGGTTGAAGAACCACGCGGCGTCGTCGGGCGCCGCGACGAAGGCGGCGAGCGGCCACAGCGCGAAGATCGCGGCCGCGAGCGGCACGCCGACCAGCGGCAGGCGCAGGTTGCGCATCTCGGGCGTGACGAGCCACAGCGCGGCCGTGCCCGCGAGCAGTGCGACGACCAGCACCGGGTTGCCGGACAGCGCAACGAGGCCGATCGCGAGACCCCACCACAGTGCGCCTTGCAGCGGTTTGTCGATGCCGCGCACGATCCCGTACACGAGCATCGCGATCCACGCGAACTGCGCGAGCTGCGGCGTCGTTTCGTGCCCGCGTTCCGCGAGGCCGAAGCAGGCGACGAGCACCAGCAGCGCGCCGTCCGCGAGCGTGCGGCCGTAGTCGCGGGGCTCGGGTTCGCCGCCGAATGCGTATTTGAACGGTTGAACCTCGGCGCGCCGGCCGAGCAGGTAGGCCGCGTACCAGACGAATGCGCATGCGACGCAGAACAGCACGCCGGTATCGACGCGCGACGCGTTGCTCGCGTCGACCCAGGGGCCGAGGCCGCGGATCGACAGCGCACCGAGCCAGTAGCCGAGCGGCCCGTCGGTCGTGATGAACTTGCCGACCAGGTTCGGCAGCAGCCAGTCGTGCCAGCCGCCCTTGGCCATCGTCCACATCACGCCGAAGCCCGCCGCGTCCTCGTTTTTCCACGGGTCGCGGCCGAACAGGCCGAACGCCGCGTAGACGAAGCAGAGCGTGAGCAGCAGCCAGCGTGGCAGCGCACGCGTGGCGGAGGCGGTGAGGCGGACGACAGGCTTCATGCAGATGAGCGATTTGTTATGGGCAGGCGGCCGGCGCGGGTGCGCGCGGTCGAGCCGGTTTCGAGCATCCGGCATTGTAGTCGCGCCCGCTGTTGTGCGTCAGGTCGTTTCCCGGGCGCCGGGCGGCGTCTTTCCGGGCGAGCAGAGACAAAAAAGGGCAGCCTGGGCTGCCCTTTCGTGCGGTACCGGTGCGTAGCAACCACCGGAACGGTGCAAGGCTTACTTTGCTGCAGCCTTGCCGTTGGCGCGTGCGCCGAACTTGTTCTTGAACTTCTCGACACGGCCTGCCGTGTCCATGATCTTTTGCTGACCCGTGTAGAACGAGTGCGATTCCGACGACACTTCGATCTTGGCGAGCGGGTAGGTCTTGCCTTCGTGTTCGATGGTTTCACGCGTCTGGATCGTCGAGCGCGTGATGAACTTGAAGCCGTTCGACATGTCTTGGAAGACGACTTCGCGGTAGTCCGGGTGAATGCCAGGTTTCATGATTTTCCTTGGTGATAGCGGTAGCCAACCCGCCGCTTGCCGTGTCGAGCCGCCCCGATGGGAGCGATTCGGCCGACGCCAAGCCCGGCGCGAGCCACTTGCCTAAGGTCGAAAAACGGCGATTATGCCAGAAAATCAGACGGTTGACGAATAATTTTCACGGCGCGTCGAGGGCCCCGGTGCCGGCCGGGTCCTGCCGGTAGTAGCGCGCCAGCAGCCGGTACAGCTCCGGAAATTCGGACTCGAACGCTTTCGGCCGGACGAACAGCGCCTCGCTGCACACCGCGAAGAATTCCGACGGGTGATCGGCCGCATAGGGATCGATCAGCGAGTCCCGCTCGAAGCGCGCCCATGCGCGATCCGGCACCGCGTCGACGCGCGCGCAGAACTGGTCGTACGCATGTTCGAACACGTCGGCCCACGCCTGCGCGTCGAGGTGCGGCGCATGCCAGCGGCGAAACAGGGGCGGATAGCCGTCGGCCGCGCCGTTGACCATGTCGATCTTGTGCGCGAACTCGTGGATCACGACGTTGTACGCGTCCCGGCCGTCCGTCATCTGCGCGTCTTCCCACGACAGGATCACGGGGCCGCCTTCCCATGCCTCGCCGCTCGCATCCTGCTCGACTTCGTGGACGACGCCGTCCTCGTCCTGCACCGTCTTGCGGATCACGAATTCGCCCGGATACACGACGACGCCCACCCAGCCGTCGTACAGCGACAAATCGAGATTCAGCACGGGCAGGCAGGCCTGCGCGGCGATCGCGACGATCATCGCGTCGGTCAGTTCGAGCCCGTGCGCGGTCGAAAACGATTTTTTCGCGACGAACAGGCTCGTCAGCTCGCGCAGCCTGGCGAGCGCGTCAGGCGGCAGGGCGGCGAGGAACGGCAGGCGCTCGACGGTTTCCTGCCACAGCGCGTCGGGAACCGGATGGCTGCGCAGCGCGCGGTCGCGGCGGCGATCGTCGAACCAGCGGGTCAGTTTCGAAAGCATGGAGGCGGCGGACGAAAATCCAAAGCCTGTCTTTTAACTCAATCGATCTGTTTTTGCCATGCCGCGAAGAGACCGCCGACGAGCGCGACGCCCGCGAGGAAGTAAAAACCGTCGAGCGACGCGAGGAACGACGCCTGTTGCGCGACCATCCGCGCGATCGACGCGATCGCGAGGCCGTGCGCGTCGTTCAGCGCGTGGCCGGCGGCCGCATAGCTGCGCGTCAGTGCATCGACGGTCTGCTGGAACAGCGGGTCGAACACGCTCGCGCGCTCGACGAGCCGCGTCTGGTGCACGGCCACGCGGTGCTGCTCGACGATGATCACCGACGACGTCGCGAACGAGATCGTCAGTTGCCGCACGATGTTCTTCAGCCGGTAGCCGTGCGTGTATTCGTCGATCGCGAAGATCCGGAACGTGAGATTCGCGACCGGCAGCACGATGAAGAGCAGCAGCAGCCCGCGCAGCAGCAACGGGACGATCAGCGCGGCTTCGCCGATCTGCGGCGTCATCCGGGTCATCCACAGCGCGGCCGTGACGGCGATCGCGAACCCGGGCACGACGAACCACTTCTTGTGCGCGACGAATTTCGCGTAGCGCAGGTAGGCGAACAGCGCGGTGGCCGAGATCAGCGACATCGTGCCGACCAGGCGCCCGGCATTCTCGACCGGATAGCCGAGCCCGCCCTCGAGTAACCGGGACGTCAGGTAACTGAAGCCCGTCGTCTCGTAGTAATAGAACATGTAGAGCAGCAGCCCGACCTGGAACGTCCGCTCGCGAAACGCATGCAGCCGCACGAGCGGCGTCGGATGGTGCCACTGGTGATACGCGAACCACGCGAGCGCGCCGAGCCCGGCGAACGTCAGCATGATCAGCATCGGCGAGCCGCTGTAGAGCTGGTAATGCACCTGTTGCAGCACGATCTGCAGCGCCCCTTGCGCGAGCGCGAACACGACGTACGGCCAGAAATGTCCGGAACCGCGTTCGTCGTCCGGCGTGCGGCCGGAATCGGGCAGCGTGAGCAACGCGAGGATCGCGAACGCGATGCCGGCCGGCGCCGTGCACGCGAACAGTGCGCGCCACGTCGAATGCGCGACCAGCAGCCCGCCGACGATCGGCGCGAGCGCGCTGCCGAGCAGGATCATGATCAGGAACGCGCGCGTCGCGGGCGGCCGCTCCTGCGGCTTGAAGCTGATCTGGATCAGGATCCGGCACGCGCCCATCATCGGGCCGATGAAATAGCCCTGGAAGCCGCGCGCGAACGCGAGCTCCAGCGACGTGTCGGCCAGCGCCGCCGCGATCGCGCCGAACGAGAACATCAGCATGCAGCCCGCGACGTAGCGGCGATGGCCGAGCCGGTCGACCCACCATTGCTGCTGCAGGATGCCGAGCACGGCCGTGACCGCGTACGCGCTCGACGACCACACCAGTTCGTCGGGCGACGCGTTGATGCCGCCCGCGATGTAGCTCGCGAAGAACGAGAAGACGGCGTTGTCGAAGTAGTCGATGCCGGTGACGAGCGCGAGTGCCCACGGGAACAGGTCCCCCCGCAGGTTTGCGCGGCTCCACAGCGGCGGCCGGCCCGGCACCGCGTTCATTCGCGATCCTTGCGGGCGCGCCGCGCGCCGGCTTCGGCCCGCCGCTGCGCGATCAGTTCATCCGCGTTTTCGCCGGCGAGGCGCCGCTCGACGTAGTCGATGTCGTGCTGCAACTCCTTGCGCAGCGCGACGGCTTCCTTCAACTCGCGCTGGACGGCCGCGATCCGCCGGTCGAGCGTATCGATCTGCTCGGCGAGGCCGGTGCGGATGTCGCGCAGCGAGGCATCCGAATAGCGGCGCCGGCCGTCGCCCGTTTCTTCCAGCGGACGCTTCAGCATTTCGGTGATGCCGTGCAGCGAGAAGCCGAGCGCGCGCAGCCGCAGGATGCGCGCGAAGCGTTCGAGGTCGGCTTCGTCGTAGAGGCGGTAGCGGCCTTCGCTGCGCGATGGCGTGACGAGTCCGCGCTCTTCGTAATATTTGAGCGTGCGCGGCGTGACGCCGAGTCGCGACGCGGCGTCGCTGACGGTCAGGTGCGGGGTGGCTGCATCGTTCGGCATCGGGTGCGGGGAATTCGAAGGGACAATGACGCGATTATAGATCAACCTGTACGTTCACGTTCAGGTTGGGATCAAAAAACGGCCGCCGGGCAGGGTGCGCGGGCGGCCGTGTTGCGGAGCGGAGGCGATCAGCCGCCGCGGCGCATCAGGTCGAAGAACTCGGAGTTGCTCTTCGTCTGGCGGATCTTGTCGAGCAGGAATTCCATCGCCTCGACCTCGTCCATGTCGTGGATGAACTTGCGCAGCACCCAGATCTTCTGAAGGATCTCGGGTTTGATCAGCATTTCCTCGCGACGCGTGCCCGACTTGTTCAGGTTGATCGACGGGTACACGCGCTTTTCCGCGAGACGGCGCTCGAGGTGCACTTCCATGTTGCCGGTGCCCTTGAACTCTTCGTAGATCACGTCGTCCATGCGGCTGCCGGTTTCGATCAGCGCGGTGCCGATGATCGTCAGCGAGCCGCCTTCCTCGATGTTGCGCGCCGCACCGAAGAAGCGCTTCGGACGCTGCAGCGCGTTCGCGTCGACACCGCCCGTCAGCACCTTGCCCGACGCCGGGATCACGGTGTTGTACGCACGCGCGAGACGCGTGATCGAGTCGAGCAGAATCACGACGTCGTGCTTCATTTCGACGAGGCGCTTGGCCTTCTCGATCACCATTTCGGCGACCTGGACGTGGCGCGTGGCCGGTTCGTCGAACGTCGACGCGATCACTTCGCCGGCGACCGAGCGCTGCATTTCGGTCACTTCTTCCGGGCGTTCGTCGATTAGCAGCACGAACAGGATCACGTCCGGGTGGTTCTGCTTGATCGCGTGCGCGATGTGCTGGAGCATCACGGTCTTGCCCGACTTCGGAGACGCGACGAGCAGGCCGCGCTGGCCCTTGCCGATCGGCGCGATCATGTCGATGATGCGGCCCGTGACGTTTTCCTCGCCGCGCATTTCGCGTTCGAGCGACAGCGGCTTGTTCGGGTGCAGCGGCGTGAGGTTCTCGAACATGATCTTGTGTTTCGAGGCCTCGGGCGGCTGCCCGTTGACTTTGTCGACCTTCACCAGCGCGAAGTAGCGCTCGCCGTCCTTCGGCGTGCGGACTTCACCTTCGATGGTGTCGCCGGTGTGCAGGTTGAAGCGGCGGATCTGCGACGGGCTGATGTAGATGTCGTCGGTGCTCGCGAGGTACGACATTTCCGGCGAGCGCAGGAAGCCGAAGCCGTCCGGCAGCACTTCGAGCGTACCGTCGCCGAAGATCGTCTCTCCCGTCTTGGCGCGCTTTTTGAGAATGGCAAACATCAACTCCTGCTTGCGCAGGCGGTTCGCGTTTTCGATCTCCAGGCCATTGGCCATTTCGATCAGTTCGGAGACGTGCAGAGACTTGAGCTCGGATAAATGCATACGGAGAACCCGCCAGGGAGGAGATGCGACGAAAGAAATAAGGGAGGAGGGCGAGCGGAAGCGCTCAGAGACTTAAATGCGTCTTGTCGACGTTTTTTAATTCTAGCATAGCCCGATTCGCGCTTGAGCGAGCGATCGGCGGCTTGACGGCGGACGTGTTGCCGACTGACAACACGTCCGCGGAACTGCCAGTATTACAGGTGGCTGTCCAGGAATGCGGTGAGCTGCGACTTCGACAGCGCGCCGACCTTCTGCGCGGCGGCCGCGCCGTTCTTGAACAGGATCAGCGTCGGGATGCCGCGCACGCCGAATTTCGCGGGCGTGGCCTGGTTGTCGTCGACGTTGATCTTCGCGATCTGCAGCTTGTCGCCGTAGTCCTTCGCGACTTCGTCGAGGATCGGGGCGATCATCTTGCACGGGCCGCACCATTCGGCCCAGAAATCGACGAGTACGGGCTTGTCGGACTTGACGACGTCCTGTTCGAACGATGCGTCGCTGATGTGTTTGATCTGTTCGCTCATTGGGTCAATACCTCTTACGGTTCGGGGACTGCCTGCTTGCGCGTTGCGGCGTACCGGCCGCCGTAGGCTGCCGGCCGCTGCGGCAGGTCACTCCGCCTTTCCGGAAAGGAGGGGCGTAAGCGCTGCATGCCGCGGCTCGCGGGTCGTTCGGGCGTCATATTAGCCTAAATTGCTATCTGCTGCGGGCGGCGATAGTAGCCGCTACGCGAGTAGGGGTACGACGCGACGTTCGACCGTCGTGCCACGCAGATGGAGGCCGGTCCGCCAATTGCAAGGGGCGGGCCGCATCCCGCCCGCGCGAAGGGGCGATGCGCCGGTTTGCCCGGCGATATTCGCATTGATGCGAACAAACGGTCGCATTCGTCCGGAAGCGGTGATAGAATATGCCGTGACGGGCCTCCTCGCATGGTGGGGCGGTGAACCTGGTCAGGTCGGGAACGAAGCAGCCACAATCGTTTTCCGCCAGTGCCGAGGGTTGGGCTCGTCACCTTCCTTCTCGCCCCGTTCGCAGGGCGTTTTTTATTTCTGCGTCACACTCCGTTCGACCTGCCTCTTGCCCGTCTTCCGCACCGTTTCGCGTGTCGGCGCGACGCAGCGTTACTGATACAATTTCCCGATGACCTATCAAGTTCTCGCACGCAAGTGGCGTCCGAAGGATTTCGCTTCGCTCGTCGGCCAGGAGCACGTCGTCAGGGCGCTCACGCACGCGCTCGACGGCGAGCGTCTCCATCACGCCTATCTGTTTACCGGAACCCGCGGTGTCGGCAAGACGACGCTGTCGCGGATCTTCGCGAAGGCGCTCAACTGTGAAACCGGCGTCACGTCGCAGCCGTGCGGCGTGTGTCGTGCCTGTCGCGAGATCGACGAGGGCCGTTTCGTCGATTACGTCGAGATGGACGCGGCGAGCAATCGCGGCGTCGATGAAATGGCCGCGCTGCTCGAGCGCGCGGTGTACGCGCCCGTCGATGCGCGCTTCAAGGTCTACATGATCGACGAAGTGCACATGCTGACGAATCACGCGTTCAACGCGATGCTGAAGACGCTCGAAGAGCCGCCGCCGCACGTCAAGTTCATCCTCGCGACGACCGATCCGCAGAAAATCCCCGTGACTGTGCTGTCGCGCTGCCTGCAGTTCAACCTGAAGCAGATGCCGGCCGGGCACATCGTGTCGCATCTCGAGCGGATCCTCGGCGAAGAGCAGATCACGTTCGAGCCGCAGGCGCTGCGCCTGCTCGCGCGCGCCGCGCAGGGCAGCATGCGCGACGCGCTGTCCCTGACCGACCAGGCGATCGCCTATTCGGCGAACGAGGTGACCGAGTCGGCGGTGTCGGGCATGCTCGGCGCGCTCGACCAGACATACATGGTGCGCCTGCTCGACGCGCTCGCGGCGGCCAATGGCCCGGAAATCCTCGCGATTGCCGACGAGATGTCGTTGCGCAGCCTGTCGTTCTCGACCGCGCTGCAGGATCTCGCGAGCCTGCTGCACCGGATCGCCTGGGCGCAGTTCGCGCCGGGCTCGGTGCTCGACGAATGGCCGGAAGCGGCCGACCTGCGTCGTTTTGCGGAGACGCTGAGCCCCGAGCAGGTGCAATTGTTCTATCAGATCGCGACGGTCGGGCGCGCCGAGCTTGGCCTTGCGCCCGACGAATACGCCGGTTTCACGATGACGCTGCTGCGGATGCTCGCATTCGAGCCGGCCGTTGGCGCCGGCAGCGCGCCGGGCGGCCAGCCGTCCGTGCCGCCGCGTGCGGTGCCGGCCCCGCGTGCTGCCGCGGCGAAGCCGGTGTCGGCCACGCCCGCCGGCGCAGCGCGTCCGCAAGCTGCGGTGCCGGCTGCACCGGTTGCGCCGGTCGCCCGTTCGGCGCCCGCGCAGTCAAGCGATGAAGCCGAACGGCCGGCCGCCAAGCCGCCTGCCGCCCAGTCACCGGCAGAGGCTGCAGCCTCGGTACCGACAGCGGTCGACGCACAAGCGATCGAGGAGCCGTCGCAGCCGGAAACGAAGGCGGCGCCCGCTGGCGACGTGCCGCCTCCCGCCCGGAAGGAACCCGAGCCGCCTGCCGTTGCCGCCGTGCAGCGAAACGACGAACCGGCTCCGCAGGCCGAACCGGCGCCGCGCGCCGCATCGCCCGAGCCGGCCGCCGCACGGCCGGCGGCGCGCGCAGGCGGTGCCGCCGCCGCGCTCGACGTGCTGCGCAATGCGGGGATGCGCGTGTCGTCGGACCGCGGCGGGCGCGCAGGCGCAACAGCCAAACCGGCGGCGGCCCAGCCGGCCGCCGAGAAGCCGGCCGCGCCGCGTCCGGCCGTCCAGGTGCCGACGCCGCGTGCCGCTGCCCGCGCGCCGCAAGCAGCCGAGTCGCGCCAGCCGTCGCCGCCGTGGGAAGACATCCCGCCCGACGACTACGTGCCGCTCAGCGCCGACGAAATGTTCGGCGGTTCCGACGACGGCTTCGTGCCGGTGTTCGACAGCGGTCCCGACGATGTGCGCGTGACGCCGAAGCCGGCGGACGCGCGTCCGGCCGCGCCGATCGACACGCGGCCGCTGCCGCCCGCGATCGCGCTCGATCCGATCGGCTTCGACGGCGAATGGCCGGCGCTCGCCGCACGGCTGCCGCTGAAGGGCGTCGCGTACCAGCTCGCGTTCAACAGCGAGCTGACGGCCGTCGATGCGGGCACATTGAAACTGTCCGTGCCGGTGCCGCAGTATGCGGACGCCGCGCAGGTGACGAAGCTGAAGGCCGCACTGGCCGATGCGCTCGGCAAGCCGGTCGAGGTGAGCGTCGAGGTCGGGCCCGCACGGCGCACCGCGGCGGCGCTCGATGCGGCCGCGCGCGCGGCGCGCCAGCGCGAAGCCGAGCAGGAGATTCACGGCGATCCGTTCGTCCAGCAGCTCGTGCGCGACTTCGGTGCGCGCATCGTCGAGGGGTCGGTGCGTCCGCTCGCCGATTCGGCGCCGGACGGTGTGCCGCCCACACTCCATTGAACTGACCGCCCCGCGACAGGCACAATCACGCCCCGCACACATTGGCCGGCACGCGCCGCGTGCCGGTTTTCACACGATCAAGAAGGAGTATTCCCATGTTGAAAGGCAACCTCGCCGGACTGATGAAGCAAGCGCAGCAAATGCAGGAAAACATGAAGAAGATGCAGGAGCAGCTTGCGCTCATCGAAGTCGAAGGGCAGTCGGGCGCCGGCCTCGTGAAGGTGACGATGACGTGCCGCAACGAAGTGCGCCGCGTGTCGATCGACCCGAGCCTGCTCGCGGACGACAAGGACATGCTCGAGGATCTCGTCGCCGCTGCATTCAACGACGCGGTACGCAAGGCCGAAGCCACGTCGCAGGAAAAGATGAGCGGCATGACGTCGGGTCTGCCGCTGCCCCCGGGCTTCAAGCTGCCGTTCTGAACGCGGCGTCCTTGCCACTCTTTGCCGCCGTATGAAACAGCCGTCCGCCTTGTCCGCTCTCGTCGAAGCGTTGCGCGTGCTGCCCGGTGTCGGGCCGAAATCCGCGCAGCGCATGGCGGTTCACCTGATGCAGCACGACCGTGAGGGCGCGGAGCGGCTCGGCCGGTCGCTGCTGTTCGCGACCGAGCACCTGCAGCACTGCGAGAAGTGCAACACGTTCACCGAGGCGCAGATCTGCGAGGTCTGCAGCGACGAGGAGCGTGATCCGACGCTGCTGTGCGTCGTCGAGACGCCTGCCGACCAGATCATGCTCGAGCAGACGATGACCTACCGCGGGCTGTATTTCGTGCTGATGGGCCGACTGAGCCCGCTCGACGGAATCGGTCCGAAGGAAATCCATTTCGACCGCCTCGTGCGGCGCGCGTCGGACGGCGTCGTCAAGGAGGTCGTGCTCGCGACCAACTTCACGAACGAAGGCGAAGCCACCGCCCACTACCTCGGACAGACGCTCAAGGCGCGCGGGCTGGCGGTCACGCGCCTCGCGCGCGGCGTGCCGGTGGGCGGCGAGCTCGAGTACGTCGACGCGGGCACCATCGCCCGCGCAATGCTCGATCGTCGCACGATGTAAGCCGGGCGCCGCCTGCCGGCGGCGCCGTTCCTCATGCCAGGGAGACACATGAGCACCAGCCAGGGCCCGCTCGCGGGCGTCAAAGTGCTCGAATTCGGAACGCTGATCGCGGGGCCGTTCGCGTCGCGGCTGTTCGCCGAATTCGGCGCGGAAGTGATCAAGATCGAGGATCCGAACGGCGGCGACCCGCTGCGCAAGTGGCGCAAGCTCCACCCGGAGCAGGGCGGCACGTCGCTGTGGTGGTCGGTACAGGCGCGCAACAAGAAATCGGTCACGCTCAACCTGAAAGCTGACGCCGGCAAGGCGATCGCGCGGCAGCTCGCGAGCGAGGCCGACATCGTGATCGAGAACTTCCGCCCGGGCCTGCTCGAAAAGCTCGGGCTCGGCTACGACGTGCTGTCGGCCGACAATCCGGGCCTCGTGATGGTGCGCCTGTCCGGCTACGGGCAGACGGGCCCGTACCGCGACCGGCCCGGCTTCGGCGCGATCGCCGAATCGATGGGCGGGCTGCGCCACATCACCGGCTATCCGGATCTGCCGCCGCCGCGCATCGGCATCTCGATCGGCGACTCGATCGCGGCGCTGCACGGCGTGATCGGCGCGCTGATGGCGCTCCATCACCGCAAGGTTAACGGCGGCGCGGGGCAGGTGGTCGACGTTGCACTGTATGAAGCCGTCTTCAACATGATGGAAAGCGTGGTGCCCGAGTACGGCGTGTACGGGATGGTGCGCGAGCGCACCGGCGCGTCGCTGCCGGGCATCGTGCCGTCGAATACGTACGCATGCCGCGACGGCAGCATCGTGATCGGCGGCAACAGCGATCCGATCTTCAAGCGGCTGATGAAGGCGATCGAGCGCGACGACCTGGCCGACGATCCCGCGCTCGCGCAAAACGACGGGCGCGTGCCGCGCACGCAGGAAATCGACGACGCGATCGCCGCGTGGCTCGCGCCGCGCACGATCGACGAGGCTCTCGTCGTGCTCAATGCGGCCGACGTGCCGGCCGGGCGCATCTACAGCGCGGCCGACATGTTCACCGATCCGCAGTTCGTCGCGCGTCAGATGATCCAGCGTTTCAAGCTGGCCGACGGCACCGACATTCCGCTGCCGAACATCACGCCGAAACTGTCGGACACGCCGGGCGAAACACGCTGGCTCGGGCCCGAGCTCGGCGAGCATACCGACGAGGTGTTGCGCGGCCTCGGCTACGACGCACAGGCGATTGCCGCGCTGCGCGAGGCGGGCGCGATCTGAGTGCGCCGAGGCCTGCGCGCTTCGCGCCGGGCCTCCCGATGAGGGTTTCCCCAAGGCGATTTTCTTTGGGCGGAAAACCCGGTCGGCCCGGTGTTTTCCCCAGCGCGCGGAACGCCGCCGCGTCGTGCGGCGGCGCACCGCGTGTCCATGCGTATACCCGCCCGTCCGCGGTGGCCGGACTGTCGCTCTCGCGCCATCTTTCCTCGGTTACAATCGCCGGATGCGAATCCTACTCAGCAACGACGACGGCTATCTCGCCCCCGGTCTCGCCGCGCTCAGCGAAGCGCTGCAGCCGCTGGCCGAGCTTACGGTGATCGCGCCCGAGCAGAACTGCAGCGGCGCGTCGAATTCCCTCACGTTGTCGCGGCCGCTGTCGGTGCAGCGCGCAGCGGGTACGGGTTTCTTCTACGTGAACGGCACGCCGACCGATTCGGTGCACGTCGCGCTGACGGGGATGGCCGACGCGAAGCCGGACATCGTCGTGTCCGGCATCAACAACGGCCAGAACATGGGCGAAGACACGCTCTATTCGGGGACAGTTGCGGCCGCCACCGAAGGCATCATGTTCGGTGTGCCGGCCATCGCGTTCTCGCTGGTCGACAAGGGCTGGGCCCGTCTGGCCGACGCCGCGCGCGTCGCCGCGGAAATCGTCGCGCACTACCTCGCGCATCCGCTGCCGGGCAACCCGCTGCTGAACGTCAATATTCCGAATCTGCCGTACGACGAACTGAAGGGCTGGAAGGTCACGCGTCTGGGCAAGCGTCATCCGTCGCAGCCGGTGATTCGACAGACCGACCCGCGCGGCGAGCCGATCTACTGGATCGGCGCCGCGGGCGAGGCGCTGGACGCCAGCGAGGGCACCGATTTCCACGCCGTTGCAAACGGTTTCGTCTCGATCACACCGCTGCAACTCGATCTCACGCATACGCAGATGCTGCCCGCGATGCGCGAATGGGCGCGCGCCGGAGGGCGGGCTTCATGAGCGGCGAGCGCGCGAAGCGGTTCCCGCTCGCGCTCGAAGATCTCAAGCGAGCGCCACGCAAGTCGGAAGGTCGGCCCGGTGAACGCCAGACGGCGGGGGCGGTGCCGAAGGCTGCCGACAAACCCGCGGCCGTGCTGAAGCCGGTTGCGGTGAAGCCGGCCGCCGTGCGGGCGCCGCTGCCGGGTATCGCCGCCGCGAAGCCGGCGACCGCACCGAAGCCCACCGCGCTGAAGCCTGCGCTGCCGAAGCCGGCCGCGCCGAGCATCGCGCCGGCCGGCGCGTTCGCCCTCACGTCGGAACGTGTGCGCGAGCGGATGGTCGAACGCCTGCGCGCGAACGGCGTGACCGATGCGCGCGTGCTGGACGCAATGGCCGCGGTGCCGCGCCACCTGTTCGTGGATCCCGGGCTCGCGACGCAGGCCTACGAGGATTCGGCATTGCCGATCGGCCATCAGCAGACCATTTCAAAGCCGTCGGTCGTCGCGCGCATGATCGAGCTCGCGATGGCCGGCCGCACCCTCGAGCGCGTGCTCGAGATCGGCACGGGTTGCGGCTATCAGGCCGCCGTGCTGAGTCACGTGGCACGCGACGTGTATTCGATTGAACGCATCAAGCCGCTTTACGAGCGCGCGAAGCTGAACCTGCGGCCGCTGCGCGTGCCGAACATCCGTCTGCACTACGGCGACGGGCGTGTCGGCTTGCCGTCCGCGGCCCCGTTCGACGCGATCGTGATCGCGGCGGCGGGGCTCGACGTGCCGCAGGCGCTGCTCGAGCAGCTCGCGATCGGCGGGCGGCTCGTCGCGCCGGTCGGCGCGCAGAGCGGGCAGCACCAGGTGCTCACGCTCGTCGAGCGCGTCGCGCACGCGCAATGGCGAGAGTCCCGGCTTGATCGCGTTTTCTTTGTCCCTTTAAAATCCGGAGTGATTTGAAACCGATGAGTATGTTGCGCGCGATGCAAAACAACCGATCCAGGGAACCGCTCACGTTCGCCCAGCGCGCGATCTGTGTGGCTGCGTTCTCCACGCTACTGGCCGCCTGTGCGACGCGGCTCGACAACGCGCCCGTCGTCGACCGCTCCGGGTCGCTCGGCACGACTGCCGCCGCGCAGCCCGCGGTGCCGCTCGGTCCGCCGCCGCCGGGCTTCTATCGTGTGAAGCCGGGTGACACGCTGTACCGGATTGCGCTCGAGAACGGGCAGAACTATCGCGACATCGCGACGTGGAACAATCTGGCGAACCCGAACCAGATCGAAGTCGACCAGCTGCTGCGCGTGGCGCCGCCGGGCGGCGCTGCAGTGGCGGGCACGCCGGCCGCCGCGCCGATCGTCGGTGGTGCGGTCGCGACCGCGCCGCTGAGCAGCGGTCCGGCCGCGCCGGCCGCCGGCACGTCGTCGGCGCTCGCCGCCACGCCCCCGGCCGCGGCGACCGGATCGAGCGATACGGCGGCGGCGCCGAGCGGCCCCGTGACGTTCGCGTGGCCCGCGCGCGGCCCCGTGCTGAACGGGTTCGACGATGCGAAGAACAAGGGTGTCAATATCGGCGGGACGGCCGGCGAGGCCGTGAAGGCGGCGGCGGACGGCCGCGTCGTTTACTCCGGCAACGGTCTGCGTGGTTACGGCAACCTCATTATCATCAAACACGATGCAACTTACCTCACGGCGTATGCACACAATCGCGCTTTGATGGTAAAAGAGGGGGACGCGGTAACGAAGGGGCAGAAGATCGCCGAGATGGGTAACAGCGATGCCGACCGCGTGATGCTGCATTTCGAGGTTCGCCGGCAGGGTAAGCCTGTCGATCCGCTGAAGTATTTGCCGCCTCAATAACCGAGACGACCATGCCGAAATCGAAGCGCCACGAGCCGCAAGCCGAGTCTGAGAAGATCAGTCGTGCCACGCAAGCATCGGTGGGGCGAGTGGGTGCTTCGACGGACGACGAAGAGGATGTCGCGGAAAACGAACGTGATCTCGAGGCACGCGACGCCGACGCGGACGGTGGCGACGACGAGCGCGAAGGCCGCCAGGAAGCCGCGCCCGACGTCGACGATTTCCGCACGCTGCTGCAGGCCGAGCTCACGGCCGACACGATCCAGCATTACCTGAACCGCATCAGCGTGAAGCCGCTGCTGACCGTCGAGGAAGAGCAGCGTTATTCGCGTCTCGCGAAGGCCGGCGAATTCGAGGCGCGGCAGGTGATGATCGAGCGCAATCTGCGGCTCGTCGTCAGTATCGCGAAGGGCTACCTGAACCGCGGCGTGCCGCTGCTCGACCTGATCGAGGAAGGCAACCTCGGCCTGATGCACGCGATCGAGAAATTCGACCCGACGCGCGGTTTCCGTTTCTCGACCTACGCGACGTGGTGGATCCGGCAGAGCATCGAGCGGGCGATCATGAATCAGGCCCGCACGGTGCGCCTGCCCGTGCACGTGATCCGCGAACTGAACCAGGTGCTGCGCGCGAAGCGCCACCTCGAAAAGAACTCGATGTCGACGGGCGAAGCGGCCGAACGCCGCGAAGCCAGCATCGACGACATCGCCTATCTCACCGGCAAGACCGCCGAGGAAGTCACCGATATCCTCGCGCTCAACGAGCACACGGCGTCACTCGATGCGCCGCTCGACCTCGATCCCGCGAGCAGCCTGCTCGACCTGCTGCCCGACGACCAGAGTCAGTCGCCCGACGCCGAGGTGCAGCACCGCGAGCTCGAAACGCTGACGCGCGCGTGGCTGTCGCGTCTGTCCGACAAGCACCGGCACGTGATCGAGCGCCGCTTCGGTCTGAACCACATCGAACCGGCGACGCTCGAGGAGCTCGCCGACGAGATGGGGCTCACGCGCGAACGCGTGCGGCAGATCCAGCAGGAAGCGCTGGTGCGCCTCAAGCGGTTCTTCGCCTCCAACGGCGTGCGCAAGGACGCCGTTCTGTAACCGATGACCCCGATTCTTGTTTTTGACATCGAGACGATTCCCGATGTCGACGGCATTCGCCGTCTGGAAGACCTGCCCGCGACGCTCGACGATGCCGCGGTGGCCGAACACGCGTTCGCCGCACGCCGCGAGAAGACCGGCGGTGATTTCCTGCCGCACCACCTGCAGCGGATCGCGGCGATCTCGTGCGTGTTTCGCGACAACAACGGTTTTCGCGTGCGCTCGCTCGGGACGCCGCAGGACAACGAAGCGACGCTGATCCAGTCGTTCTACCGCGTGATCGAGAAATACACGCCGCAACTCGTGTCGTGGAACGGCGGCGGTTTCGATCTGCCGGTGCTCCATTACCGCGCGCTCGTGCACGGCATTCCCGCCACCCGCTACTGGGATCTCGGCGAGGACGACCGTGAATTCAAGTGGAACAACTACATTTCGCGCTATCACTCGCGGCATACCGACCTGATGGATGTGCTCGCGATGTATCAGGCGCGGGCGAACGCGCCGCTCGATGCGCTCGCGAAGCTGTGCGGCTTTCCGGGCAAGCTCGGAATGGACGGCAGCCAGGTGTGGCCGGCGTTCCGGGACGGGCGGATCGACGAAATCCGCAATTATTGCGAAACCGACGTCGTCAACACCTACCTGCTGTATTGCCGGTTCCAGTTGATGCGCGGCGGCCTGACGCCGAGCGAGTATGCGGACGAGATCCTGCTCGTGAAGAACGCGCTTGCGCAGGAACCGGCGCCGCACTGGGTCGAATACCTCGCCGGCTTCGACGCGTAGCGCGGGCGGCCCGCGCTGTCGCCGGTGCGATCAACCCAGTTCGAGCAGCACCGGCTGGTGATCGGATGCGCGTACGTCGCCGTCGATCTCGCAGCCGATGATGCGCGGCAACAGCGTGTCGGTCACGAACACGAAATCGCACGCGAGCGGCCCGTCCGACCATTGCACCGTATCGTAGACGCCGGCCGTCGGCGGCGGTGTATGGCCGGGGTGCCGCGCGACCCACGCGTCGACGAAACTCGGCGCGTCGGCAATCGGCTCCAGGAAGCGCCGGTACGCGTCGCTGTCGAATGCGCTGTTGAAATCACCGCAGACGATCGCATCGCGCGGCTGTCCGGTCGCGCTGAACGGCCCCTCGGGCGTTTCGGCGGGAGCGGGTTGATCCGCGTGCGCGCAGGCCTCGCGATGCCGGTCGCGGAGCGCGTCGACTTGAGCAAGCCGCTGGCGCGCCGAGTAGTACTCCAGATGCGTGGTGACCACGCGCAACGACCCGAAGGACGCTTGCAACTCGATATCCAGCGCGACGCGCGGCATCGACGGCGCGCCGGCGTCGGCCGGCCACGGCAGCGATTGGCGCAGCACACGGCCGACCGGCAGCCGCGTCGCGATCGCGTTGCCGAACTGGCGGCGCGGGGCGCCCGGCCGGATGGCCGGCAGATCGGCGCCGATGGCGTCGACGATCGTATAGCCGGGCAGCAGCGCCGCGAGTTCGGCGAACTGGTCGGGGCCGGGCCGGCCGGGTAGAGCATCGAAGCCGCGTGTAAGCTCCTGCAGGCAGAGCACGTCGAAATCGCCGAGCCGGCGGATGGCCGCGACGGTGCGGGGAAGATCGACGACGCCGTCCGCGTCCCGACCCCATTGGATGTTCCAGTCGATCAATCGCATGGCCGAGTCTCCTTGGTCTGGTGCTGCGAGCAGAACCCGTGCCGTCGGTGGGGCCGCGCTGCGGGCAATGGGAGGCGGTCCTCAGTCGCTCACGCGCGGCGCAGCGCGGCATCGGCCTGCGCATCGGCAGCGGCGCTTGCGCGACGAAAGCACGCGACGGGGGCCTTCGTCGTCTACAATCTCGCCTTCTTCAACGTTTGTCAGGAAAAGCTGGTGTCCGAAGCCGTCCCCACTTCTGCGCGCAAATCGAAAAATGCGCCCGTCGCGCCCGGGCCTGCCCCGGTTCTCGAGATCGAATCGCTCGACATGGAAGCGCGCGGTGTCGGCCGCACGATGACCGAGGACGGCGAGCCGGGCAAGGTGATCTTCGTCGAAGGCGCGCTGCCGGGCGAACGCGTGACCTATTCGAGCTATCGCCGCAAGCCGAGCTACGAGCAGGCGACGGTTGTCGACATTCTGCGCCCGAGCGTCATGCGCACCCAGCCGAAGTGCACGTTCTTCGGCACCTGCGGCGGCTGCTCGATGCAGCATCTCGACATGCGCGCGCAGGTGGCGGTCAAGCAGCGCGTGCTGGAAGATAATCTGTGGCACCTGGCGAAGCTGCGCGCGGAAACGATGTTCGCGCCGATCCACGGCCCGTCGTGGGGCTATCGCTACCGGGCGCGCCTGACCGTGCGCAACGTCGCGAAGAAGGGCGGCGTGCTGGTCGGCTTCCACGAGAAGAAGAGCAGCTACGTGGCCGACATGACGAGCTGCGAAGTGCTGCCGCCGCATGTGTCGGCGATGCTCGTGCCGCTGCGGCGGCTCGTCGAGGGGCTGTCGATTCGCGACCGGATGCCGCAGATCGAGCTCGCGGTCGGCTCGACCGTCACGGCGCTCGTGCTGCGCGTGCTGGAGCCGATCAACGCGGACGACGAAGCGCTGCTGCGCGCGTTCGCGGACGAGCACAAGGTGCAGTTCTGGCTGCAGCCGAAGGGGCCGGACACGGTGACGCCGTTCTATCCGCTCGACGTGTCGCTCGACTACACGCTGCCGGAATTCGGCATCCGCATGCCGTTCAAGCCGACCGATTTCACGCAGGTCAATCACCAGATCAACCGCGTGCTGGTGGGCCGCGCGCTGCGCTTGCTCGCGCCGTCGCGCGACGATCGCGTGCTCGACCTGTTCTGCGGGATCGGCAACTTCACGCTGCCGCTCGCGCGGCTGTCGCGCGAAGTGATGGGCATCGAGGGCAGCGACACGCTGACCACGCGCGCGCTGGCGAACGCACGCGAGAACGGTGTCGACGGCCACACGACGTTCGCGTGCCGGAACCTGTTCGAGGTGACG
Source organism: Burkholderia sp. E168m22 (assembly GCF_001319805.1). Classification (NCBI taxonomy): domain Bacteria; kingdom Pseudomonadati; phylum Pseudomonadota; class Betaproteobacteria; order Burkholderiales; family Burkholderiaceae; genus Burkholderia; species Burkholderia sp. E168m22. Next base: position 31,526 of record NZ_BBSK01000022.1, on the reverse strand, counting down.
GGCGACGATCTCCGTGCGCTCGGCGCATTCGACAAGTTCCTGATCGACCCGCCGCGCGAAGGCGCGCTCGCGGTATCGAAGGCGCTGGCCGAGATCGCGCAGAGCGGCGCAGGCCCGTTGCCGAAGCGCATCGTCTACGTGTCGTGCAACCCGTCGACGCTCGCGCGCGATGCGGGCCTGCTCGTGCACGAGGCCGGCTACCGGCTGAAGGGCGCCGGGGTCGTGAACATGTTCCCGAATACGTCGCACGTCGAATCGATCGCGCTGTTCGAGCGCGACTGAGCCGGGCGGCGGACGTAAAAAAACCGGCCCGCGGGCCGGTTTTTCATGGTGCGTGCCGAACGTCAGTTGCGGTTGCCGCCGAAGATGCCGAGCAGCGCGAGCAGGTTCGTGAACACGTTGTACAGATCGAGGTAGATCGCGAGCGTGGCCGAGATGTAGTTCGTCTCGCCGCCGTTCACGACGCGCTGGACGTCGAACAGCATGTAGGCCGAGAAGATCGCGATCGCGAGCACCGACACGGTGAGCATCAGCGCGGGCAGTTGCAGGAAGATGTTCGCGACCGACGCGAGCAGGATCACGATCACGCCCATGAACAGCCACTTGCCGAGCCCCGAGAAGTCGCGCTTGCTGACGGTGGCGATCGTCGCCATCGTGGCGAAGATGATGCCGGTGCCGCCGAACGCGAGCATGATCAGCGACGGGCCGTTCGAGAAGCCGAGGATGAAGCTCAGCAGCCGCGACAGCATCAGGCCCATGAAGAACGTGAAGCCGAGCAGCACGAACACGCCGGCCGCGCTGTTTTTCGTCCGCTCGATCGCGAACATGAAGCCGAACGCGATCGCGAAGAACGCGAGCAGGCTCATCATCGGGCTCGTGGCCGCGAACAGCGAGAAGCCCGTCGCGACGCCGACCCAGGCGCCCAGCACGGTCGGCACCATCGATAGCGCGAGCAGCCAGTACGTGTTCCGCAGCACGCGGTTGCGAACCTCGGCGGTGCTGACGGAACCGCCGCGGCCGAAATTGTACGGATAGTCGTTCATGGTTTCTCCTAACATTGAACGCGTGGGCGTCCGGGGCCGGTTCGGCGCGCGCGATGTGCGGCGCAGCAAACCGGGGCAGCTATGGCTAAGATAGGTTCCGTACCGGGAGGTTTCAATGGCCCGGCGGCACAAAACATATGGATTCTGAACCTTTCATTCGTGTAAGGGTTCAATCGCAATGATACACGGGATCGTGCTACAATAGCGGATTCATTTGAACCTGTAACTTCTTAATTTTTTGGAGTTTTTATGGCAATCGAGCGCACCCTGTCGATCATCAAGCCGGATGCGGTGGCAAAGAACGTGATCGGCCAGATCTACAGCCGTTTCGAAGGCGCCGGCCTGAAGATCGTCGCATCGCGCATGGCACACCTGTCGCGTGCTGACGCAGAGAAGTTCTATGCAGTTCACGCAGCGCGTCCGTTCTTCAAGGATCTCGTCGATTTCATGATCTCGGGCCCGGTGATGATCCAGGTTCTGGAAGGTGAAGGCGCGATCCTGAAGAACCGCGACCTGATGGGCGCGACGGATCCGAAGAAGGCGGAAAAGGGCACGATCCGCGCCGACTTCGCCGACAGCATCGACGCGAACGCCGTGCACGGCTCGGACGCTGCGGAAACGGCAGCGGTCGAAATCGCGTTCTTCTTCCCGGAAATGAACGTTTACTCGCGTTAAGCCCTGGCTGACAGCAAGTAGGCAGGATTCAGCGCACGCGGCAAGGCAGCACATCATGACGAGCGAAACTTCCGTCAATCTTCTCGACTTCGACGCCGAGGGTCTTGTCGCGTACTGCGGCAGCCTGGGCGAGAAGCCGTTCCGCGCCAAGCAGTTGCAGCGCTGGATCCACCAGTACAACGCCGGCGATTTCGACGGCATGACCGATCTCGCGAAGTCCCTGAGAGAAAAGCTCAAGGGCCGCGCGTCGATCGTGATGCCGGACATCGCCAGCGATCACGTTTCCACCGACGGCACGCGCAAGTGGCTGATCGACGTCGGAAACGGCAATGCGGTCGAAACCGTGTTCATCCCGGAAGAGACGCGCGGCACGCTGTGCGTGTCGTCGCAGGCCGGGTGCGCGGTGAACTGCCGCTTCTGCTCGACGGGCAAGCAGGGCTTCTCCCGCAACCTGTCGACAGCCGAAATCATCGGCCAGCTCCGGATGGCCGAATTTGCACTGCGAGCGTCGCTGGGCCGCGCGCCCGGCCCGAACGGCAAGGCCGAACGGGTCGTCACCAACGTGGTGATGATGGGCATGGGCGAGCCGCTCCTGAATTACAGCGCGGTCGTCCCCGCGATGCGGCTGATGCTCGACGACAACGCGTACGGCCTGTCGCGCCGTCGCGTCACGCTGTCGACGTCCGGCGTGGTGCCGATGATGGACCGCCTCGGCGCCGAGTTGCCGGTCGCGCTGGCCGTTTCGCTGCATGCGCCGAACGACGCGCTGCGCGACGAGCTGGTGCCGCTCAACAAGAAGTATCCGCTTCGCGAGCTGATGGCTGCGTGCCAGCGTTATCTGAAGGTCGCGCCGCGCGACTTCATCACTTTCGAATACTGCATGCTCGACGGCGTCAACGACACCGAAGCGCATGCGCGCGAACTGCTGGCCGTCACGCGTGACGTGCCGTGCAAGTTCAACCTGATCCCGTTCAATCCGTTTCCGGAATCGGGCCTCATCCGCTCGAAGCCGGAGCAGATCAAGCGCTTCGCGCAAGTCCTCATCGACGCGGGTGTCGTCACGACCGTGCGCAAGACGCGCGGCGACGACATCGACGCCGCGTGCGGGCAGTTGGCCGGCGCGGTGAAGGATCGTACGCGCCTCGCGGAACGAACGGGCGCAGCAGGAAAAATCATCGAAGTTCGGGCAGTTTGACGGGGGCACCTGGCCGGGGTGCCCGAACCCTTTGGCGGTGCAACACGCGAATAGCGATCGGTCGCGGCGCCTCGGCGCCGCGCATGGTATGAACCGTTGCGGGTGCCGGCCGGCAGGAGTCGGCGGCAGCCGCCAGTGAAGAAGAATCGACGCGAGGACAAGGATGAGTGAGCCGCAGCCGTCTAACGGCGCAGAGACGAATGCCGCGAAGCCGGCACCGGCCGGACTGGAATCGCTGGCGGCGGTCGGCAGCCGGCTGGCGCAGCTTCGGGAGACGAAGGGCTGGTCGGTCGACGACGTGTCGGCGCGACTCAAGGTCGCGCCGCAAAAGCTCCGGGCGCTCGAGTCTGGCGACATCAGCCATTTGCCTGGGGTGACGTTCGCGCTCGGTGTCGTGCGCAGCTACGCGAAGATGCTCGGCGTCGATCCGGAACCGTTCGCGCAGGCGCTGCGCCGCGAGCGCGGGGTGCCGGAAGTCGACCTGTCGATGCCTGCGTCGTCGGGCACGGATCTGCCGCGCGGCCGCGTGTCGATTCCGCTGGGCGGCTCGTCGCGCCACCATCCTTGGCTGTGGGGAACGGGGATCGTTATCGTCGCGGTGGTCGCCGTACTGATGTGGCACACTGGCGGCGATTCGTCGAGCCTGCTCGCACGCTTCAAGGGCGGCGAGGCCGAGCATGCGTCGGCCGCGAGTGCGACGGCGGCATCGTCGTCGGCTGAAGAAGCGGCCACGAACGGCGCGTCGGCAGCGGTTGCGAATGAGGTTCCGGCCCCGGCTGCTGCATCGGCGACTCCGGCGCAGGCGATCGCGTCGGCCGTTCCGGCGCCTGCGGCCCCAGTCGCGACGGCGGCTGCGTCGCAGCCCGTGGCGGCAACGGCGGCGGCCAGCGCGGCCGCACCGGCCCAGCCGGCGAGCGTCGTGGTGGCGGCAGGCCAGTCGATGGTCGAACTGAAGGTCAAGCAGGATTGCTGGTTCAGCGTGCGCGACAAGAACGGCAAGGAGCTGTTCTCGGCGCTGGTGCGCGCCGGCGAAACGAAGCAGGTGGCCGGTGACGGGCCGTTCAAGGTCACGATCGGCAACAAGGCCGGCCTCGACGCGGTTGCGTTCGACGGAAAACCGGTCGATCCGGCAAAATATTCGGCAGCGCGGGGTAACGTGGCGCGGTTCACGTTGCCCTGACGTCAAGCGCCGTGGCGAAGGCCTGTCGTCGATCTCGGCAGGCCGTGAGGGCACGGCGCTTTTTCAATTCATGCGCCACGTTGCGGCGCATTCCGCGTAAATGGATCTATCGATGCAATCCGAAGCTCAATCCCCACGCAGCAGTCAGATTTGTTCAACCGAGCCGGTGTTCGGCGGGCATCAGCCGCGCCGCGTATCGCATGCGGTGGATGTCCGCTGGGGCGGGCAACTCGTGACGATCGGCGGCGACGCGCCGGTGCGCGTGCAGTCGATGACGAATACCGACACGGCCGATGCGATCGGCACGGCGATCCAGATCAAGGAACTCGCGAATGCGGGCTCCGAGCTGGTGCGCATCACGGTCAACACGCCCGAAGCCGCGGCCGCCGTGCCGGCGATCCGCGAGCAGCTCGACCGGATGGGCGTGACCGTGCCGCTCGTCGGCGATTTCCACTACAACGGCCACCTGCTGCTGCGCGACTATCCGGGCTGCGCCGAGTCGCTGTCGAAGTACCGGATCAACCCCGGTAACGTCGGTCAGGGTGCGAAGCGCGACACGCAGTTCGCGCAGATGATCGAGGCCGCGGCGAAGTACGACAAGCCGGTGCGGATCGGCGTGAACTGGGGCAGCCTCGACCAGGACCTGCTCGCACGCATGATGGACGAGAACGGCGCGCGCGCGCAGCCGTGGGACGCGCAGAGCGTGATGTACGAGGCGCTGATCCAGTCGGCCATCGGCTCGGCCGAACGCGCGGTCGAGCTCGGCCTCGGCCGTGACCGCATCGTGTTGTCGTGCAAGGTCAGCGGCGTGCAGGACCTGATCGCCGTGTACCGCGAACTCGGCCGCCGCTGCGGCTTCGCGCTGCACCTCGGGCTGACCGAGGCCGGCATGGGCTCGAAGGGGATCGTCGCGTCGACGGCCGCGCTCGGCGTGCTGCTGCAGGAAGGGATCGGCGACACGATCCGCATCTCGCTGACGCCGGAGCCGGGCGCGTCGCGCACCGGCGAAGTGATCGTCGGCCAGGAAATCCTGCAGACGATGGGCCTGCGCTCGTTCGCGCCGATGGTGATCGCGTGCCCGGGCTGCGGCCGCACGACGAGCACGCTGTTCCAGGAACTCGCGATGCAGATCCAGACCTACCTGCGCGAGCAGATGCCGGTCTGGCGCAAGGAATATCCGGGCGTCGAGAAGATGAACGTCGCGGTGATGGGCTGCATCGTCAATGGCCCGGGCGAATCGAAGCACGCGAACATCGGCATCAGCCTGCCGGGTTCGGGCGAGAACCCGGCCGCGCCTGTCTTCATCGACGGCGAGAAGGTCAAGACGCTGCGTGGCGAGCGGATCGCCGAGGAATTCCAGCAGATCGTCAGCGACTACGTCGCACGCAATTACGGCCGCACCGAGGCCCTGAACTAATTCGTCCACACACACGAACGATGACTGAACAGAAACGCAAGATCGAGAAGCTCACCGGCGTCAAAGGCATGAACGACATCCTTCCGCAGGATGCCGGCCTGTGGGAATTCTTCGAAGCTACCGTGAAATCGCTGCTGCGCGCGTACGGCTACCAGAACATCCGCACGCCGATCGTCGAACATACGCAGCTCTTCACGCGTGGCATCGGCGAGGTCACGGACATCGTCGAGAAGGAGATGTACAGCTTCACCGACGCGCTGAACGGCGAGAACCTGACGATGCGCCCGGAAAACACCGCGGCCGTCGTGCGTGCGTCGATCGAGCACAACATGCTGTACGACGGCCCGAAGCGCCTGTGGTACATCGGCCCGATGTTCCGTCACGAGCGTCCGCAGCGCGGCCGCTATCGCCAGTTCCACCAGGTCGGCGTCGAGGCGCTCGGCTTCGCGGGTCCCGATGCGGATGCCGAGATCATCATGATGTGCCAGCGCCTGTGGGACGACCTCGGCCTGACCGGCATCAAGCTCGAGATCAACTCGCTCGGCCTCGCCGAAGAGCGCGCCGCGCACCGCGTCGAACTGATCAAGTACCTCGAGCAGTTTGCCGACGTGCTCGACGAGGACGCGAAGCGCCGCCTGTATACGAACCCGCTGCGCGTGCTCGACACGAAGAACCCGGCGCTGCAGGACATCGCGCAAAACGCACCGAAGCTGATCGATTTCCTCGGCGACGAATCGCGCGCGCATTTCGAAGGGCTGCAGCGCCTGCTGCTCGCGAACAACATTCCGTTCAAGATCAACCCGCGTCTGGTGCGTGGCCTCGATTACTACAATCTGACCGTGTTCGAATGGGTGACCGACAAGCTCGGCGCACAGGGCACGGTCGCGGCCGGCGGCCGCTACGATCCGCTGATCGAGCAGCTCGGCGGTAAGCCGACCGCCGCGTGCGGCTGGGCGATGGGCATCGAGCGCATCCTCGAGCTGCTGAAGGAAGAGGATCTCGCGCCCGAGCAGGAAGGCGTCGACGTGTACGTCGTGCACCAGGGCGACACCGCGCGCGAACAGGCGTTCATCGCGGCCGAGCGTCTGCGCGACACGGGCCTCGACGTGATCTTCCACTGCAGCGCCGACGGCGCGCCGGCGAGCTTCAAGTCGCAGATGAAGCGGGCCGATGCAAGCGGCGCCGCGTTCGCGGTGATCTTCGGCGAAGAAGAGGTCGCGAACGGCACGGTGGGCGTGAAAGCGTTGCGCGGCGCGGGTGCGGAAGGGGAAAAGAACGTTCAGCAGACCGTACCGGTCGAAAGCTTGACCGAATTCCTAATCAATGCGATGGTTGCATCCGCCGAAGACGGCGACGACTGATCGCGCTGGCATCCGCTCGACAAGAAAAGCCTGAACAGGAAGGAATCGCTCGCCGATGAGTTATCACGACGAACAAGAATCGATTGAAAGTCTCAAGGCGTGGTGGGCCCGCTGGGGCAACCTCACCACGTGGATCGTGCTCGCGGCGCTCGTCGTCGCGGCCGGTTTCAACGGCTGGAACTACTGGCAGCGCCGTCAGGCTGCCGAGGCGTCCGGGCTGTACGAGCAGGTCCAGAAGGCTGCCGCCGCGAACGACAAGGCAACGATGGCCCGCGCGGCTGCCGACATGGAAGACAAGTTCGGCAGCACGCCGTATGCGCAGATGACGGCGCTCGCGGCCGCGAAGACGCTGTATGCGGCCGGCGATGCGGCCGGCGCGAAGGCTCAGCTGCAATGGGCCGTCGATCACGCCAAGGACGACGAGTACAAGCAGATCGCGAAGCTGCGTCTCGCGTCGCTGCTGCTCGACGAGAAGGCGTACGATGCGGGCCTCGCGCTGCTGTCGGGTACGCCAGTCGATGCATTCAAGGGCCTCGTGGCCGATCGTCGCGGCGATCTGCTTGCCGCGCAAGGCAAGACCGACGACGCGCGCGCGGCATACAAGCTCGCGCTCGACGGCCTGTCGAAGGACGACCAGTCCGCGCGCCAGCTCGTGCAGTTCAAGCTGGACGCGCTCGGCGGCTGAATTCCGGTCCCCTCAACCTCTTAACTCTGCTTCGCTAACCGATGAATTTGCTGAAACGTTACGCTGTGCCCGTTGCCTGCGCGGCGGCTGTCCTCGCTTTGACGGCTTGCTCGTCGTCGAAGGATGCGCGCCGCGTGCCGACGCCGCTCACCGAGTTCAAGCCCGTCATGGACGTGCAACAGGTCTGGAAGGCGAGCGTCGGCAAGGGCGGACGCTACCTGTTCTCGCCAGTGGCCGTGGGCGACGCGGTCTATGCGGCGGGCGAAAACGGTGCGGTCGAGAAGATCGACGCGAAGACGGGCCAGACGCTGTGGCGCTCGAAGGTCGGTTCGGACCTGTCGGCCGGGGTCGGCAGCGACGGCAACCTGACCGCGGTCGGTGCGTTGAAGGGCGGCGTGTTCGTGCTGGGCCCGGACGGCAAGCAACTGTGGAAGACCAGCGTGCAAGGCGAGATCTTCTCGCCGCCGCTCGTCGGCAACGGCCTCGTGGTCGTCCGCACGATCGACGGCCAGGTGATCGCGTTCAACGCGCAGACGGGCGAGCAGAAGTGGAACTACCGCAACCGTGCGGTGCCGCTGAACCTGCGCGTGTCGGCGGGCATGACGTTCGCGGGCGACGCGGCCGTGCTCGCGGGCTTCCCGGGCGGCGGTCTGGTCGCGATCAACCTGCAGACGGGTGAGCCGTTCTGGCAAACCCCGGTGTCGTTCCCGAAGGGCGTGACCGAAGTCGAGCGCATCAACGACGTCAGCGGCCCGCCGACGCTCGTGGGCGCGGAAGCCTGCGCGGTGACGTTCCAGGGGCAGCTCGGCTGCTTCGATGCAAACTCGGGCCGGCCGCTGTGGGAAAAGCCGTTCTCGAGCCGCAGCGGCCTTGCGCAGGACGATTCGGTGGTCGCCGGCGGCGACGACTGGTCGGTCGTCACCGCGTACGATGCGGCCACGGGCAACCAGCTCTGGCGCAACGACAAGCTGAAGAGCCGTGACGTCGGCGTGCCGTACCTGCTCGGGCATGCGGTCGTGATGGGCGACTACAAGGGCTTCGTGCACTTCCTGTCGCGCGAGGACGGCAGCTTCATCGCGCGGATGAAGACCGACGGCAGCGCGATTACGGCGGCGCCGGTCCTCGCGGGCAACACGCTCGTCGTGCAGACGAAGGACGGCGGCCTGTACGGGTTCCGTCCGCGCTGACGCGCAGGAAACAGGTGCGGCCGTGGCGCGGCGGGCAGGTCCCGCGTGCCGCGGCCGCGCGACTTGAAGGCGGCCGGCGTTCCCGGCCGCTCGGTATTTGAAAGGCAGTTCGAGACGAAAGACGACGGCGCGCAACGCGTGCCGGGCGCGCGCATCCGGCGCGGCGCGAATTCGTGATATTTTCATTCAGCGCAGCCGCCCGCAGCAGCGGGCCTCCCGCTGCTGCGCTTCACCGTAGAAAACACAGATGAAACCGGTCATTGCCCTCGTTGGGCGCCCCAATGTGGGGAAATCCACGCTGTTCAACCGGCTCACGCGCTCGCGCGATGCGCTGGTCGCCGACTTGCCCGGCCTGACGCGCGATCGCCATTACGGCGAAGGGCGCGTCGGCGAACGGCCTTACCTGGTCGTCGATACGGGCGGCTTCGAACCCGTCGCGAAGGACGGCATCCTGCACGAAATGGCGCGCCAGACGCGGCAGGCCGTCGAGGAAGCCGACGTCGTCGTGTTCATCGTCGACGGCCGTAACGGGCTCGCGCCGCAGGACAAGTCGATCGCCGACTACCTGCGCAAGACCGGCCGGCCGATCTTCCTGGTCGTCAACAAGGCCGAGGGGATGAAGTACACGGCGGTCGCGACGGACTTCTACGAGCTCGGGCTCGGCGATCCGCGCGCGATCTCGGCCGCGCACGGCGACGGCGTGACCGACATGATCAACGAGGCGCTCGAAGTCGCGTACGCGGGTCAGCCCGAGGAAGCGGACGAGGACGATCCGTCGCGCGGCATCAAAATCGCGATCGTCGGCCGGCCGAACGTCGGCAAGTCGACGCTCGTCAACGCGCTGATCGGCGAAGACCGCGTGATCGCGTTCGACATGCCGGGCACGACGCGCGATTCGATCTACGTCGACTTCGAACGTAACGGCAAGAAATACACGCTGATCGACACGGCCGGCCTGCGCCGCCGCGGCAAGGTGTTCGAGGCGATCGAGAAGTTCTCGGTCGTGAAGACGCTGCAGTCGATCTCCGACGCGAACGTCGTCATTCTTCTGCTGGATGCGCAGCAGGACATTTCCGACCAGGACGCACACATCGCCGGCTTCGTCGTCGAGCAGGGCCGCGCGCTCGTGATCGGCGTCAACAAATGGGACGGTCTCGACGACCACGCGCGCGACCGCGCGAAAGCGGATTTGACCCGCAAGCTGAAATTCCTCGACTTCGCGAAATCGCACTTCATTTCGGCCGCGAAGAAGACGGGCATCGGCGCGCTGATGCGCTCGGTCGACGACGCGTACGCGGCCGCGATGGCGAAGCTGCCGACGCCGAAGCTCACGCGCGCGCTGATCGAGGCCGTCGAGTTCCAGCAGCCGCGCCGTCGCGGCCCGGTGCGTCCGAAGCTGCGCTATGCGCACCAGGGCGGCCAGAATCCGCCGATCATCGTGATCCACGGCAACGCGCTCGACGCGGTGACGGAAACGTACAAGCGTTACCTCGAAAACCGATTCCGCGAAACTTTCTCGCTGACCGGGACTCCATTGCGCATAGAGTTCCGTTCGTCGAACAACCCGTACGCGGACAAGGGCTGAAGCACGCCCCGCAAGGCATCGGCCCCATGGCCAGTGGCCGGGCGGGGCAGGCAAAATCAGCTATAGTGTAGCGATTGGCGCCGGATCTCTTTTTCTTCGTCGCCAATCCAGATCAACCTGCAAAAAAAGATGGAGTACGCCATGAGCAACAAAGGGCAATTGTTACAAGACCCGTTTTTGAACGCACTGCGCAAAGAGCACGTTCCCGTTTCGATCTACCTCGTCAACGGCATCAAGCTTCAAGGGAACATTGAATCGTTCGACCAGTACGTCGTGTTGCTCCGTAATACGGTGACCCAGATGGTTTACAAGCACGCCATCTCGACGGTCGTGCCGGCGCGCCCGGTGAATTTCCACCCGGACGCGGAAGCCTCGTCCTAACTTATCGCAGCGGCCGGCATCCGGTCGCCGCGAGCGACCGATGCCAGCCGCCTTATCTTGACACCCGATAATTTGATCAACGCAGCGCTCGTCGGCATCGATTTCGGCAAGACCGATTTCGAAGCCAGTCTCGAAGAACTCAGTCTTCTCGCCTCCAGCGCGGGGGCCCGTCCCGCCGTCACCCTCACCGGTCGTCGCGCCAGTCCCGATGCCAAGATGTTCATCGGCAGCGGCAAAGCCGATGAATTGCGGCTTGCCTGCGACGCGCACAACGTCGAAATCGTCATCTTCAACCACGCGTTGGCGCCCGCCCAGCAACGCAATCTGGAGCAGGCACTTAACAGGCGCGTGGTCGATCGCACGAGCCTCATCCTCGACATTTTCGCGCAGCGTGCCCGCAGCCACGAAGGCAAGCTGCAGGTGGAGCTCGCGCAACTTCAATACCTGTCGACCCGGCTCATTCGCGCGTGGACCCACCTCGAGCGGCAAAAGGGCGGTATCGGCCTGCGCGGCCCCGGCGAAACCCAGCTCGAAACCGACCGTCGGCTGATCGGCGAACGCATCAAGATGCTGAAGTCGCGGCTCGATCGGCTGCGCCGCCAGCACAGCACGCAGCGCCGGCAGCGCGCGCGCAGCGGCACGATGTCGGTGTCGCTCGTCGGCTATACGAACGCGGGCAAGTCGACGTTGTTCAATGCGCTGACGAAAGCGCAGGCATACGCGGCCGACCAGCTGTTCGCCACGCTCGATACGACGTCGCGGCGCGTGTATCTCGGCGACGAGGTCGGTCAGATCGTGGTGTCCGATACGGTCGGGTTCATCCGCGAGCTGCCTCACCAGCTCGTCGCGGCGTTCCGCGCGACCCTCGAGGAAACGATCCATGCGGATCTGTTGCTGCACGTGGTCGATGCGTCGAGCGCGGTCAGGCTCGAGCAGATCGAGCAGGTCAACGGCGTGCTGCACGAGATCGGCGCGGACACGATCCGACAGGTGCTGGTGTTCAACAAGATCGACGCCGTGCCCGAGCTGGCGGCCCGCGGCGACGCGGTCGAGCGGGACGAGTATGGTAATATTTCGCGCGTCTTTTTGAGCGCACGCACCGGTCAGGGTCTTGATACGTTGCGTGCCGCCATCGCCGAAATCGCCTCCGCGGAACACCTTTCCAGCGCGACGTTACCCGACGCGCTCGATGGCACGTCCGCTGAACCACACGAAGACCACGCGATTTCCGAACACGGGCGCTAACCGGTCCCGGCCGGTTCGCCGGCGTCCAATCTGGTGAACAAACTCTGGTGAACGAATACAACGAGCGGAGTACCTGGCGGCGGATGCGCGCCTTGCTGTCGATCAACGATCCCCGCTGGGGACGCGGCGAAGGCAATGGCAAGGACGGGTCCCGCCCGCGCGCGAACGAATCGAAGCGTCCGCAAGGCGGCGACGGCGATGGTCCGCCCGATCTCGACGAGATGTGGCGCAACTTCAACCGGCGCCTGAGCGGCCTGTTCGGCGGCAAGGGCGGCAACGGCTTCCGTCCCGACAACGGCCGGGCCGCACGGGTCGGCGTCGGCATCGTGATCGGCGTACTGGTCGCGGTGTATGCGGGCAGCGGGCTGTTCGTCGTGCAGGAAGGCCAGACGGGCGTCGTGCTGCAGCTCGGCAAGCTGTCGGGCACGGTCGGCCAGGGCGTGCATTGGCGCGCGCCGTATCCGTTCGCGTCGCACGAGATCGTCGACACGTCGCAGGTGCGCTCGATCGAGATCGGCCGCAACAACGTCGTGCGCCTTGCAAACGTGAAGGAAGCCGCGATGCTGACGCGCGATGCCGACATCGTCGACGTGCGCTTCATCGTCCAGTACCGGATTCGTTCCGCCACCGATTACCTGTTCCGCAGCGTCGATCCCGAACGCAGCGTGTCGCAGGCCGCGCAGGCCGCGGTGCGCGCGATCGTCGGCACGCGTAGCGCGGCCGACATGCTGAACCAGGATCGCGATGCGCTGCGCGAGCAGCTTTCCACCGCGATCCAGCGCGACCTCGACCGCTACCAGTCGGGGCTCGAGGTGACGGCCGTCACGATGCAGAGCGTCGCGGCGCCCGAGCAGACCCAGGCCGCGTACGCCGAAGTCGCGAAGGCGCGGGACGAGCGCGAGGCCGCGAAGCGCGCCGCGCAGGCGTATGCAAGCGACCTGCTGCCGAAGGCGCAGGGCGATGCGGCGAAGCTCATCGACGAAGCGAAGGCGTATGCCGATCGCGTGGTCACCGAAGCCGAAGGCGACGCGGACCGCTTCAAGCAGGTCTACGCGCAGTATTCGAAGGCGCCGGCGGTCATCCGCGAGCGGATGTACCTCGAGACGATGCAGGAAATCTATTCGAACGCGACGAAGGTGTTCGTCGGCAACAAGGGCGGCAACAGCGTCGTGTATCTGCCGCTCGACAAGCTCGTCGAGCAGGGGCGGCAAAACGCCGCGGCGTCGACCGGCGCATCCGCGCCCGATGCGGCGTCGGCACCGGCCGCAACGGCGCCCTCGGCAGCCGCTGCCGCGCCGGCGAGCGCCGCACCGGCCGCCACCGCGTCGGGTGTCGACGTGCTGCGATCGCGGGACGCGTTTCGCAGCCGGTCGCGTGAAGACGATACGAAGTAACGGGGAGCGCAGAACATGAACCGAATCATTGCGCTCGTCGTCGCAATCGTGATCGTTGCCTTCGCGGCATCGTCGACGGTCCTGACCGTCGATCCGCGCCATGCGGCCGTGCTGTCGGGCCGCGACGGTACGCAGCCGGAGCTCGCGGGCCCCGGCGTCCACTTCAAGCTGCCGCCGCCGCTGCAGACGGCCACGCTGATCGACACGCGCCTGCAGTCGCTCGAGTCGGCCGATCCGCTGCAGCTGGCAACCGAAGACAAGCATGACCTGCTCGTCGCGTATGCGGTGAAGTACCGGATCAGCGATCCGATGAAATATTTCACGGCGACGGGCGGCGATCCGGCCGCGGCGGTCGAACGACTGTCGGGCGCGCTGAAGAGCGCGCTCGGCGACGCATTCGGCAAGCGCGCGCTCGACGATGCCCTCGGCGGTCAGCGTGCGATCGCCGATGCGGCGCGCGATACGGCGAAGGCGCAAGCGTCCGGTTTCGGCGTCGACGTCGTCGACGTCCAGCTGACGCGGGTCGACCTGCCGGCCGCGCAGACGGACGCCGTCTATCAACGGATGATCGGCGCGTTGCGCGACCAGGCGGCCCAGGTGCGTGCGCAAGGCGCGGCCGACGTCGAGCAGATCAAGGCCGACGCCGAACGCGAGCAGCAGGCCGTGCTTGCGAACGCATACAAGTCCGCGCAGACGATCAAGGGCGAGGGCGATGCGAAGGCCGCGACGATCGCCGCCGATGCGTTCGGCCGCGATCCGCAGTTCTATCAGTTCTACGCGAGCCTGCAGGCCTACCGGAATACGTTCAAGCGCAACGACATCATCGTCGTCGATCCCGACAGCGAGTTCTTCCGCTTCATGCGCAGCCCGACGGGCGGTGCCGCACCGGCGGCGCCTGCTCCCCGCAAACATTGACCTTGGGGCGCCGCGTCGAGCGGCGCCGTCGCTCGCATGGACCTGGCTGGCTCGTTGTTGCTCGCAGTAGCGCTGATGCTGATCATCGAGGGGGCGTTCCCCTTCGTGTTTCCCGTCGCCTGGCGCGACACGTTTCGTAGAATAGCCGAGCGGCCGCCGCATCATATCCGGATCGGCGGGCTGATCGTGATGGTGCTCGGGCTCGTGCTGCTGCTGCTCGCGACCTGACGGAGCCCCGATCCGGACGGCGCATCCGCCGTTCGTCCCGCCCGATTTCGAAGTTCCGATTCAACTCGCGGCGCGCGTGTCGCGCGCCGTTTCCCGTCGTAGGACCGTACCGATGTCGACCTGGTTACTTCCCGAGAATATCGCCGACGTGCTGCCGTCGGAAGCGCGCAAGATCGAGGAGCTGCGCCGCAGGCTGCTCGACCGCTTCCGTTCGTACGGCTACGAAATGGTGATGCCGCCGCTGCTCGAGTATCTCGAATCGCTGCTGACGAGCGGCGGCGCCGATCTGCGCCTGCGCACCTTCAAGCTGGTCGACCAGTTGTCGGGTCGCACGCTCGGCCTGCGCGCGGACATCACGCCCCAGGTCGCGCGGATCGACGCGCACCTGTTGAATCGTCAGGGCGTGACGCGCCTCTGCTATGCGGGCCACGTGATGCATACGCGTCCGCGCGGGCTGCACGCGACCCGCGAGCAGATCCAGATCGGCGCCGAAATCTACGGGCACGCGGGGCTGGAAGCCGATCTCGAGATCCAGCAACTGATGCTCGACGCGCTGCACCTCGCGGGCCTGTCGCGCATCCGCCTCGACCTCGGTCACGCGGGCGTGCTCGCGGCGCTGCTGGCGCGCGACGCGCAGGCCGCCGAGCGCGGCGAGTCGCTGTACGACGCGCTGTCGGGCAAGGACGTGCCGCTGCTGAACGAACTCACCGACGATCTCGGCGCCGACACGCGTGCCGCGCTGCGCGCGCTGCCGAACCTCTACGGCGACGCGAGCGTGCTCGCCGAGGCGCGCACGCGCCTGCCGGTGCTGCCGGAAATCACGCGGGCGCTCGACGATCTCGCGCAGCTTGCGTCGCAGGCGAAGGGCGTCGAAGTCGCGATCGATCTCGCCGACCTGCGCGGTTACGCGTATCACAGCGGCGCGATGTTCAGCGCCTACATCGACGGCGTGCCGAACGCGATCGCGCGCGGCGGCCGTTACGACCACGTGGGGCAGGCCTATGGCCGCTCCCGTCCGGCAACCGGCTTCTCGCTCGATCTGCGCGAGCTCGCACGGATTTCGCCGGTCGAGGCGCGCGGCACCGCGATTCTTGCGCCGTGGGCGCAGGACGACGCGCTGGGCGCGGCGGTCGCGGCGCTGCGCGATGCGGGCGAGGTCGTGATCCAGGCGCTGCCGGGCCACGACCACGTGCTCGACGAATTCGCATGCGATCGTTCGCTCGTCGAGCGCAACGGCGCATGGGTGGTCGAACCCCGATAAAGAGGCGTTCGCGGGCCGTGCTTCGGCGTGCATATCGTTGAAGCGAAACGGAAAAATTCGGAATCGCCCGCGAACATAGGTAGAATACGTTTTTAACCAGCTAACGAATCAACATGTCTGCCAGCGCAGTGAACGTGACTCCCGGGCGCAATGTCGTCGTCGTGGGAACGCAATGGGGTGATGAAGGCAAGGGCAAGATCGTCGACTGGCTGACGGACCACGCTCAGGGCGTCGTGCGTTTCCAGGGCGGTCACAACGCCGGCCACACCCTCATCATCGGCGGCAAGAAAACGATCTTGCGCCTCATTCCGTCGGGCATCATGCGTGAAGGCGTCGCCTGCTACATCGGCAACGGCGTCGTTCTGTCCCCCGAAGCACTGTTCAAGGAAATCGGCGAGCTCGAAGAAGCCGGCGTGAACGTGCGCGACCGTCTGTTCATCTCCGAAGCCACGACGCTGATCTTGCCGTACCACATCGCGATCGACCAGGCGCGCGAAGCGCGCAAGGGCGCGGGCAAGATCGGCACGACGGGCCGCGGCATCGGCCCTGCGTACGAAGACAAGGTCGGCCGCCGCGCGCTGCGCGTGCAGGACCTGTTCGACGCGAAGACCTTCGCCGATCGCCTGCGCGAAAATCTCGATTACCACAACTTCGTGCTGACCCAGTATCTGGGCGGCGCGGCCGTCGACTTCCAGGCCACGCTCGATACGATGCTCGGCTATGCCGACCGCCTGAAGCCGATGGTGGCCGACGTGTCGCGCCGCCTGTACGACGCGAACAATGCGGGCCAGAACCTGCTGTTCGAAGGTGCGCAAGGCACGCTGCTCGACATCGACCACGGCACCTATCCGTTCGTCACGTCGAGCAACTGCGTCGCCGGTGCGGCGTCGGCTGGCGCGGGCGTCGGTCCGCAGAAGCTCAACTACATTCTGGGCATCACGAAGGCGTATTGCACGCGCGTCGGCTCGGGCCCGTTCCCGAGCGAGCTGTACGATGCGGACAACCCGCAGCGCCAGGACCAGATCGGCGTCACGCTCGCGAACGTCGGCAAGGAATTCGGCTCGGTCACCGGCCGTCCGCGCCGCACCGGCTGGCTCGATGCGGCTGCGCTGCGCCGCTCGATCCAGATCAACGGCGTGTCGGGCCTGTGCATGACGAAGCTCGACGTGCTCGACGGCCTCGACGAAGTGAAGCTGTGCGTCGGCTACAAGGTCGACGGCAAGGACGTGGACATCCTGCCGCGTGGCGCGGTCGATGTCGCGCGTTGCGAACCGGTGTACGAGACGTTCGCCGGCTGGAAGGAAAGCACGGTCGGGATCAACACGTGGGACGCACTGCCGGCGAACGCGCAGGCCTACCTCGCACGCGTCCAGGAAGTGGCTGGCGTGCCGGTCGACATGGTGTCGACGGGCCCGGACCGCGACGAAACGATCCTGCTCCGCCATCCGTTCAAGGTGTAATTCCGAGATGACGCAGCAAATCACGATGACGGCGGCAGACTTGATGACCGATCCGCGCAACGACGACAAGAACCTGTGGGTAGGCTGGGACGAGTATCATCGTCTGATCGAGCTGCTCGCGCTCCAGGTGCACGCCTCCGGCTGGAAGTTCGACCAGATCCTGTGCCTCGCGCGCGGCGGCCTGCGCGTCGGCGACCAGCTGTCGCGCATCTATGACGTGCCGCTCGCGATTCTCGCGACGAGCTCGTACCGGGAAGCGGCCGGCACCGAGCAGGGCGAGCTCGACATCGCGCAGTACATCACGATGACGCGCGGCCATCTCGCGGGCAACGTGCTGCTGGTCGACGACCTCGTCGATTCCGGCGTCACGCTCGCACGCGTGCAGGAGCATCTGAAGGAGCG
This sequence comes from Burkholderia sp. E168m22, assembly GCF_001319805.1. Lineage (NCBI taxonomy): Bacteria > Pseudomonadati > Pseudomonadota > Betaproteobacteria > Burkholderiales > Burkholderiaceae > Burkholderia > Burkholderia sp. E168m22. The sequence continues at coordinate 13,912 of NZ_BBSK01000022.1, read as the reverse complement.
CTATCCGGCGGTCACGGCCGTACGTTCGGCCGTGCTCTGGTACAAGGGTTGCTCGAAGGTCAAGCCCGACTATCACACGCAGTTCCTGCCGACGAATCCGTGGATTCATCAGCCGTTCGAGGAGTGGGACACGGTTCGTCCGCACAACCTCGAGGCGTGGATCAAGCGCGGTCGCGCACAGCGCGACGGTTCGGGCGCGTAAGCGGCCGGCCGATCGAAGGAAAGCCTTGGTACGGCGCCGCTTGCGGCGCCGTTTTTCATTGGCGCGCGCGTGGCGCCACGCGGGGCGCCTTGCGGACCCGATAGGCAGGCGGCGCGGCCCCGGCTATGATGGCAGCCCTGCCACAGGTCGCGCCGGATTGCATGCGCAGCGTGGATCACGTGGTTCCACGGCAACACGGCAGGGCGGCGTTTCACGGGGGCGCGAGTAGAATAGCGCTCGTTTTGTCCGACCCGGACCCGATTATTACGCTTCATATGAACGACACGACTCACGCGACCGACGCCGCACACTCGCCGCATTCGACGCAACAACACTCGATGCGGGCGCTAGCGATAGCAGCCATCGGCGTCGTGTTCGGCGACATCGGTACCAGCCCGCTGTATTCGCTCAAGGAAGCGTTCAGCCCCGCGCACGGCATTCCGCTGACCGAAGGGTCGATTCTCGGCGTGATCTCGTTGCTGTTCTGGGCCATCTTGCTGGTGGTCGGCGTCAAGTACCTGCTGTTCGTGATGCGGGCGGACAACAACGGCGAAGGCGGCGTGCTCGCGCTGATGGCGCTGTCGCTGCGGCCGCTCGATTCGAAAACCCGTGTCGCGGGCGCGCTGATGGCGCTCGGGATATTCGGCGCGTGCATGTTCTACGGGGACGCGGTGATCACGCCGGCGATTTCCGTGATGTCGGCCGTCGAAGGTCTCGAGATCGCGACGCCGCACCTGTCCCATCTCGTGCTGCCGATCACCATCGTGATCCTGATCGCGCTGTTCTGGATCCAGCGGCACGGTACCGCGCTGGTCGGCAAGCTGTTCGGCCCGATCATGGTGCTGTGGTTCGTCGTGATCGCGGCGCTCGGTGTGTACCACATCGTTCGCGTGCCGGGCATCATCGCGGCAATCAATCCGTATTACGCGGCGTCGTTCATGGCCGACCACCTGCTGCAGGCCTACGTCGTGCTCGGCTCGGTCGTGCTGGTGCTGACCGGCGCGGAAGCGCTCTATGCGGACATGGGCCACTTCGGTGCCAAGCCGATCCGGTACGCCGCGTACGGGCTCGTGATGCCGTCGCTCGTGCTGAACTATTTCGGTCAGGGCGCGCTGCTGATCCAGAATCCGAAAGCGATCGAAAACCCGTTCTTCCTGCTGGCACCCGAATGGGGGCTGCTGCCGCTCGTCGTGCTGTCGACGGTCGCGACCGTGATTGCGTCGCAAGCGGTGATTTCCGGCGCGTACTCGCTGACGTCGCAGGCGATCCAGCTCGGCTACGTGCCGCGCATGAAGGTGCTGCATACGTCCGAGCTCGCGATCGGCCAGATCTACGTGCCGGTCGTGAACTGGCTGCTGCTGGCCGTGATCCTCTGTATCGTCGTCGGTTTCAAGAGCTCGGACAACCTCGCGGCTGCGTACGGCATCGCGGTGACGGCGACGATGGTGATCACGACCGTGCTCGCGTGCGTCGTGATGGTGAAGGTGTGGAACTGGAACCGGCTGCTGGTCGGCGCGATCATCGCGGTGTTCCTTGCGATCGACCTCGGCTTTTTCGGCGCAAACCTGCTGAAGGTCGCGCAGGGCGGCTGGCTGCCACTCGGCATCGGCGCGTTGCTGTTCTTCCTGCTGATGACCTGGTACAAGGGGCGTCACATCGTCAAGGAACGCACGGCGGCCGACGGTATTCCGCTGGAGCCGTTCCTGCAGGGGCTGCTCGCGCATCCGCCGCACCGGGTGTCCGGCACCGCGATCTACCTGACCGGCAACGACAAGCTCGTCCCCGTCAGCCTGCTGCACAACCTGAAGCACAACAAGGTCCTGCACGAGCGGACCATTTTCCTGACGTTCGTCACGCGCGACATTCCGTACGTGCGCGACGACAAGCGCCAGAGCGCGCGCGACGCGGGCGGCGGGCTGTACATCGTCAAGGCCGAGTACGGCTTCAACGAGACGCCGGACGTGAAGGCCGTGCTCGAGGAATTCGGCCGGACGCACGACATGACGTTCGAGCTGATGGACACGTCGTTCTTCCTCGCGCGCGAAACGGTCGTGCCGACGCATTTGCCGGGGATGTCGATCTGGCGCGAGCGCGTATTCGCGTGGATGCACCAGAATGCCGCGAAGCCGACCGATTTCTTCGCGATTCCGGCGAACCGCGTCGTCGAGCTCGGGACGAAGATCGAGATCTGACGAGCGCGGCGCGCGCCGCGTTTGTCCAGATAATGAAAAAGCCCGCCTTTCGGCGGGCTTTTTTGTACGTCGACGGCTGTTCGCGTGCTCAGCGCTTCAGCTTCGCGAATGCCGCGGCCATCGCGCCGGCCGGCTCCGGTTCGCGCGAACGCTGCGGGCGGGCGGCGCCGCGCCCCGCATTGCCGCGATCCTGGCCGCCGCGCGAGGTCATGCCGGGCGCTGCCGCGTCGTCGTCGAGGCGCATCGTCAGCGCGATGCGCTGGCGCTTCACGTCGACGTCGATCACCTTCACCTTGACGACCTGGCCGGCCTTCACGACTTCGTGCGGGTCCTTGATGAACTTCGTCGACATCGCCGACACGTGGACGAGGCCGTCCTGGTGCACGCCGATATCCACGAACGCGCCGAACGCCGCGACGTTCGTCACGACGCCTTCGAGCATCATGCCCGGCACGAGGTCCGAGACCTTCTCGACGCCTTCGCGGAACGTGGCCGTCTTGAATTCCGGACGCGGATCGCGGCCCGGTTTCTCCAGTTCGGCCAGGATGTCGCGCACGGTCGGCAGGCCGAAACGTTCGTCAACAAATTCCGTCGGCGACAGACCCGACAGCGCTTCGCGGTTGCCGAGCACGTCGTCGATGCGCTTGTTGATCTTCGCGAGCATCCGCTCGACGACCGGATACGCTTCCGGGTGCACCGACGAGCGGTCGAGCGGGTTCTCGCCGCCGTTGATGCGCAGGAAGCCGGCGGCCTGTTCGAAAGTCTTGTCGCCGAGGCGCGGCACCTTGCGCAGGTGCTCGCGCGACGGGAACGGGCCGTTTGCATCGCGATAGTCGACGATGTTGCGCGCGAGCGTCGCGTTCAGGCCCGACACGCGGGCGAGCAGCGGGGCCGACGCGGTGTTCGCGTCGACGCCGACCGCGTTCACGCAATCCTCGACGACCGCGTCGAGCGAGCGGGCGAGTTCGCGCTGGTTCACGTCGTGCTGGTACTGGCCGACGCCGATCGCCTTCGGCTCGATCTTCACGAGCTCGGCGAGCGGGTCCTGCAGGCGGCGGGCGATCGACACGGCGCCGCGCAGCGACACGTCGAGATCCGGGAATTCCTTCGCGGCGAGCTCGGACGCCGAGTAGACCGACGCGCCGGCCTCCGACACGACGATCTTCTGCAGGCGCAGCTCCGGGTGTTTCGCGATCAGTTCGCTCGCGAGCTTGTCGGTTTCGCGCGATGCGGTGCCGTTGCCGATGCTGATCAGCTCGGCCTGCGTCTGCGCGGCGATGCGCGCGAGTTTCGCGATCGAGCCGTCCCAGTCGCGGCGCGGCTCGTGCGGGTAGATCGTGTCGGTCGCGAGCACCTTGCCGGTGCGGTCGACGACCGCGACCTTCACGCCCGTACGCAGGCCGGGGTCGAGGCCGATCACGGCCTTCGGGCCGGCCGGCGCGGCCAGCAGCAGGTCGTTCAGGTTGCGCGCGAACACGCGGATCGCTTCGGTTTCGGCCGTTTCGCGCAGCTGCGTGAGCAGTTCGTTCTCGATATGCGGCTGCACCTTCACGCGCCAGCACCAGCGGCAGACGTCGGACAGCCATTTGTCGGCCGGGCGATTCTGGTTCGCGATGCCGAAATGGCGCGCGATCATCGCCTCGCCGGGATGCGGCACCTGCGCGTCAAGCTCTTCGCCGAGGCCGAGCTTGATCGTCAGCACGCCGGCGTTGCGGCCGCGGAACAGCGCGAGCGCACGGTGCGACGGCACGGTCTTGATCGTTTCCGCGTAGTCGTAATAGTCGCGGAATTTCTCGCCTTCCTCGTTTTCCTTGCCCTCGACGACGGCCGACGACACGACGCCCTGGTTGTGCAGGTAGTCGCGCAGCTTGCCGAGCAGTTCCGCCGTCTCGCCGAACTGTTCGGACAGGATGTCGCGCGCGCCGTCGAGCGCGGCCTTCACGTCGGCGACGCCCTTGTCGGCGTCGACATACGCGGCCGCCTCGGCCTGCGGGTCGAGCAGCGGGTTCGCGAGCAGCGCCTGCGCGAGCGGCTCGAGGCCGGCTTCGCGGGCGATCTGTGCGCGCGTGCGGCGCTTCGGCTTGTACGGCAGATAAAGGTCTTCGAGCACCTGTTTGCTGTCGGCCGCGTCGATCGCGGCACGCAGTTCGTCGGTCAGCTTGCCCTGTTCGTCGATGCTCGACAGGATCGCGGCGCGGCGATCCTCGAGTTCGCGCAGATACAGGAGGCGTTCCTCGAGGTTGCGCAGCTGCGTGTCGTCCAGGTTGCCGGTCACTTCCTTGCGGTACCGGGCAATGAACGGAACGGTCGAGCCTTCGTCGAGGAGTTGCACGGCCGCCGCGACCTGGCGCGGCTGGACGGACAGTTCGGTGGCGATGCGCTGTACGATCTTGAGTGCTACGGTTTCCGTCATGTCGTGGATGGTCTGTCTGCCTGCTGAAATCGCGGCGCGGGCCGGCAGGCCCGAAGCGGCGGGCTGCCCGGCGGGCCCGACGGGCCAGAGGCCGCGGGTGAATGAAGCGGGGCATTTTGCCATAAATGGCGGAGCGTCCAGCCGGGGGTGATAGAATTTGACACATGTCCCGCAGCTTTCCTACGACGTTGCCAACTTCCCGCATTTCTCTCGTCGCGCTCGGCGCAGCGCTCGCCGCGGCTTTGTCTGCCGGGCCTTCCGGTGCATTTGCGCAGGCCACTGGCGCCAGCGCGCCGGACACCGGCGCGTCCGCACCCGCTGCAGCCTCCGCCGCCCCGGATTTCGACGCCCGTCAAAAAGTGCTCAATCAACGCTCCGCGGAAAACGATTATCGTTATGCGGTGGCGGAGCACGATTGTTACAGCAAGTTCTTCGTCAACCACTGTCTCGGCAAGGCACGCGACCAGATGCGCGAGGAGCGGGCGAGCATTCGCCAGGAACAGCTCGCGCTGAACGACGAGCAGCGCGCGGTGCGGGCGCAGCAGCGCGACCAGCAGCAGGCGTTGAAGCAGGCCCGGAACGAGGCGGAAGCGCCGCAGCGGGCGGCGAACGACGCGGCGAACGCGGCTGCATTCCGCGACAAGCAGGAGCAGAATGCACTGAAGCAGGCGCAGCGCGGCGCGGAAGGGCCACAACGCGCGGCGAGCAAGCAGGCATACGACCAGAAGCAGGCGGATTTCCAGCGCAAGCTCGACCAGGCGCACCAGCAGGCGGCGCAGAAGGCGCAGGAGCGGGCGGACAACGCCACGCGCTACGAGCAGAAGCAGAAGGAAGCCGCGCAGCACAAGGCCGATGTCGAGCGGCGTCAGCAGGAAGCGGCCGAGAAGGCCAGGCAGCAGCAACAGCAGGGGCAGTAACGTGTTGAATTGATCGGGATCAGTCTCGGGCGCGTCGGCACGCCAGTCGTCGCGCTGCTTCGATGAGGAGGCAAGTATGCAAAACCGTCACACGGAACAGCAGCAGGAATTGCACAACCGTTTGGCTGCATTGCAGGAGCAGCACCAGCAGCTCGCTCGGGAGATCGAGCTGAAGGAAGGACACTCCGACATCGACGACATCACGCTGCACCGGCTGAAGAAGGAAAAGCTGGCGGCCAAGGACAAAATCATTTTGCTGCAATCGCAGCTCGAACCGGATAAGCGCGCCTGAGCGCGGCCTGGCAAGCGCCGGCGCCGCCCGGGCGCTGGACACAGGAACGCTTGCCTTGAATTCACCGCTTGAAGCCACCCCCGATGCCCGGCGTGACACGACGTCCGCCGGGCGCGTTCGTGCGTCCGAAGGCACCTTTGAGCTGAGCCGCAAGCGCGTCGACGAGCTCGACACGATCTTTGGCGAAGGCGGGTTGCTGGCGCGCTCGCTCGATGGGTACCGGCCGCGTACGTCACAGATCGAGATGGCGCGCGCGGTCGCGTCCGCGATGGAGGCATCCGCGCGCCGGATGCCCGAGCCCGAGATCTTCGAAACCCGCAAGCGGCCGGCACGCCGCTTGGGCGACGCCGACAAGACGGCCGGGGCGGCCGCGGACGATGCCGCGGCAACCGAATCCGACAGCGACGCAGGCGACAACACACTGATCGTCGAGGCCGGCACGGGTACCGGCAAGACCTACGCGTATCTGGTGCCCGCAATGCTGTGGGGCGGCAAGGTGATCGTGTCGACCGGCACGAAGCACTTGCAGGATCAGCTGTTCCAGCGCGACATCCCGACCGTGCGCAATGCGCTCGCGGTGCCGGTGTCGGTCGCGATGCTCAAGGGCCGCGCCAACTACCTGTGCCACTACTACCTGCAGCGCACGGCCGACAACGGCCGGCTGCCGTCGCGGCAGGACACGGCCTATCTGCAGGAAATCGTCCGCTTCGCGAAGATCACGAAGAGCGGCGACAAGGCCGAACTCGCGAGCGTGCCGGAAAACGCGCCCGTGTGGTCGATGGTCACGTCGACGCGCGACAACTGCCTCGGCCAGGAATGCCCGCACTACAAGGAATGCTTCGTGATGCAGGCGCGGCGCGAGGCGCAGCAGGCCGACATCGTCGTCGTCAACCATCACCTGTTCTTCGCGGACATCATGCTGCGCGACACGGGGATGGCCGAGCTGCTGCCGAACGCAAACACGATCATCTTCGACGAAGCGCATCAGCTGCCGGAGACGGCGACGCTGTTCTTCGGCGAGACGCTGTCGACGACGCAGATCCTCGAACTCGCGCGCGACACGGTCGCCGAAGGCCTGAGCCATGCGCGCGACGCGGTCGAGTGGGTGAAGCTCGGCGGCGATCTCGAGCGCGCGGCGCGCGACTTGCGCCTGGCGTTCGCCGACGGCCAGATCGTGCGCATGTCGCTTGCGCAGCTCGGCGACGATCACCCGATGTTCGGTGCGCTCGACGCGCTCGACGTGGCGCTCGATGCGCTCGCCTCGGCGCTCGCGAGCCAGGCCGAGCGCGCGGAATCGCTCGGCGCGTGCCTGCGGCGCGCGCGCGAGCTGCAGGACCTGCTGGCCGGCTGGGTCGCGCCCGGCGCGGCGGAAGCGGCCGCGCAAGCCGACGCGGCAGCGGCGGGCGACAAGGCGGCAGCCGACGGCGATCCGAACGAGAAGGTGCGCTGGGTCGAGGTGTTCGCGCATACCGTCCAGCTGCACGAAACGCCGCTGTCGGTCGCGCCGATCTTCGCGAAGCAGCGTGCGGGCGTGCCGCGTGCATGGGTGTTCACGTCGGCGACGTTGTCGGTGCGCGGCGATTTCACGCACTACGCGGCGCAGATGGGCCTCAGCTCGCGTCGTTCGATGACACTCGCCAGCCCGTTCGATTACCAGTCGCAGGGGCTGCTGTACGTGCCGCGCAACCTGCCGCAGCCGTCTTCGCCGGCGTTTACCGACGCCGTGTTCGATGCCGCGCTGCCGGCGATCGAGGCATCCGGCGGCGGCGTGTTCATGCTGTGCACGACGCTACGTGCGGTCGACCGGATCGCGTCGAAGCTGCGCGACGTGATCGAATCGCGCGGCTGGAACACGCCGCTGCTCGTGCAGGGCGACGCAAGCCGCACCGAGTTGCTCGACCGCTTCCGCGCGTACGGCAATGCGATCCTGGTCGGTAGCCAGAGCTTCTGGGAAGGCGTCGACGTGCGTGGCGATGCGCTGTCGCTGGTCGTGATCGACAAGTTGCCGTTCGCGCCGCCGGACGATCCGGTGCTGGCCGCGCGGCTCGATGCATTGACGAAGAAGGGGCTGAGCCCGTTCGCGGTGCACCAGTTGCCGCAGGCCGTGATCACGCTGAAGCAGGGCGCGGGCCGGCTGATTCGTGCGGAGACGGATCGCGGCGTGCTGATGATCTGCGACACGCGGCTCGTCGACAAGCCGTACGGGCGCCGGATCTGGCAAAGCCTGCCGCCGTTCAAGCGCACGCGCGAGATCGCGGTGGTGCAGGACTTCTTCGACGAGCATCGCTCGGGCAAGCACGCTTGATTGCACGCGCGGCGCTTGTCGCTTGATCGTCCCGGTGCCGCTTGTATGCGGCGCCAATAAAAAACCCGGCTCGATGGCCGGGTTTTTTGTGTGCGCACGGATGTTACATCGCGCCGTGCTTCAGAACTGCCACCATGACTTTTTCGCACCGGGGCGCGAATGGCCCGTCACGTACGGACTGTCGGGGAACGTGCCGGCAAGCACGCGCTTGGTGTCCTCGGCGAGTTCCGGCTGGTTCAGCTTGCCGTACGACAGGATCATGATGTGCAGCGCATCCTCGATCGCCGGCGCGCCCTTGTAGTCCTTGATCGCGAGCTGCGCGCGGTTGATGGCCGCGACATACGCGCCGCGACGGTAGTAGTAGTCGGCCGCGTGCACTTCGTGCGACGCGAGCGCGTTGACGATGTAGCGCATCCGCGCGGCCGCATCGGGCGCGTACTTGCTCTTCGGGAAGCGATCGACCACGACCTTGAACGCATCGTACGATTCGCGCAGCGCCTGCGGATCGCGCTCGCTCATGTCCTGGCCGGAGAAGCGCCCGAACAGGCCGAGATCGTCGTTGAAGTGGATCATCCCCTTCAGGTAGTACGCGTACGGGATGTCCGGATGATCGGGGTGGAGCTGGATGAAGCGATCGACGGCCTGGTCGGCCGCTGCTGCTTCGTTATCCTTCCAGTTGCAGTATGCAACGTTGATCTGCGCTTGCTGCGCGAAATGGCCGAACGGATCGCGGCCTTGCAGCGATTCGAAATATTTCGCGCACTTGCCCCAGTCGCCGCCGGACAGTGCGTCCTGGGCCTCTGAGTATAATTTGTTGTTCGACCAGGTAGCCGTCTCGTCCTGCTTCTGCGGCAAGCCGTGGCAGCCGGCGATGAGGGCCGCGGCCGCTACCGCCGCAGCCCGGGCGGCGACGGTTCTGGCCGTGCGTTTGGTCGAATTCATCATGCTCGCATGTCCTAGCTTCAAGTCTCGGTGACCCAGTCTAAATGACCCGTTCAAGTTCGCAGAATGCCCAGCCGGGCACACCAAATCGCGAAGATTATAGCCCAAGCGATCGGCCCGCCGACGCTGCGTCGGGGGATTCCCTCGATGACGATCTGGCCGGCGACGCGATGCAGCCGCCCGTCGTGCCGTCCGCGGCGGTCGACGAGGCGCCGCGCGTCGTCGAAGTGCCGCTGTCGCTCGCGGGTGAACGCCTCGACAAGGCGCTTGCCCAACTGTTCCCCGAATTCTCGCGCAGCCGCCTGCAGAGCTGGATCGAGGCGCAGCGCGTGCTCGTCGACGGCGCGCCGGCGAAGATCCGTCAGCCGGTGCCGCTCGGCGCGAAGATCGCGCTCGTGCCCGATCTGCTGCCCGAGCAGCTCGCGTTCACGCCGGAGCCCGTGCCGCTCGACGTGATCTACGAGGACGACGCGCTCGTCGTCATCAACAAGCCGGCCGGCCTCGTCGTGCATCCGGCCGCCGGCAACTGGAGCGGCACGATCCTCAACGGTCTGCTGCATCGCTACGGCGACGCGGCGGCCGGCCTGCCGCGCGCGGGGATCGTCCATCGGCTCGACAAGGAAACCTCCGGGTTGATGGTCGTGGCGCGCACGCTGGCGGCGCAGACCGACCTCGTGCGCCAACTGCAGGCCCGCACGGTGAAGCGCCGCTATTTCGCGCTCGTGTGGGGCACGATGCCCGAGGAGGGCACGATCGACGCGCCGATCGGCCGCGATCCGCGCGAGCGTACGCGCATGGCCGTCGTCACCGGCGCGTCTGGCAAGCCCGCGCGCACGCATTTCCGCACGGTTGACACATGCCTGTGGCAACGTCAGCCGGTTTCGGCGATTCAGTGCGATCTCGAAACCGGCCGCACGCACCAGATCCGCGTGCACTGCGCGCACGCCGGGCATCCGCTGCTCGGCGATCCGGTCTACGGGCGGGCGCGCGGCAAGCGCTCGGTCACGCCGCTGCCGGACGGGTTCGCACGACAGGCGCTGCATGCGTGGCGGCTCGGCCTCGTGCATCCGGTCACGGGCAAGGCGATGCAGTGGCGCTGCCCGCTGCCGGACGACATGAACACGCTGGTCGCCGCGCTGGGCTTTGGGCAGGGCGACGAGGAATTCGACGACGACGACGGTGTCTACGACGATGACGACTTCGGCGGCGAGTATCACGACGACGAGCCGTACCTGGACGACGAGGAGGAGTGAGTGCCGATGACGAACCTGGCGCCGTTGACGTGGCAGGACTGCGTGCAGCCCGACTGGCAGGTGTCGCCGCGCGTGCGCGCGCTGATCACGACGCGCGACGGTGGGGTGAGCGAGGGCCCGTACGGGCGCTGGCAGGACGGTGTGGCGCTGCCGGGCGGGATGAATCTCGGCCTGCATACCGGTGACGATCCCGACCATGTCGCCGTCAATCGCGCACGCGTGCTCGCCCTCGCCGGGCAGTCGAGCGCCGCATGGCTCGAGCAGGTTCACGGTGCGCGGATCGTGCAAGCGGACGAGGTGATCGCCGCGGCGCCTGCGGCCACGGCGCCGGTGCAGGCCGACGCGAGCGTCACGAACCAGGCGGGCGCCGTCTGCGTGGTGATGGTGGCGGATTGCCTGCCCGTGCTGCTGTGCGACGCGCAGGGCCGCGCGGTCGGCGCCGCGCATGCGGGCTGGCGCGGGCTTGCGGCCGGCATCGTCGAGCAGACGGCGGCGCGCGTCGCGGCGCTCGCGGGCGGCGCGACGGACGCGCTCCATGCGTATCTCGGCCCGGCGATCGGCCCGCGGGCGTTCGAGGTCGGCGCCGAGGTGCGCGACGCGTTTCTCGACACGGCTGCGCAGTCGGAGCATGATGAAACCCGTCATGCGTTCGTTGCCATCGACGGCGCGCCCGGCAAGTTTCTTGCCGATCTCTACGCGCTCGCGCGCCTGCGACTCGTGCGTGCGGGCGTGGTGCACGTGAGCGGCGGGACGGCCTGCACGGTCGCCGAACCCGCGCGCTTCTATTCGTACCGACGCGACCGTGTGACGGGCCGCATGGCCGCGGCAATCTGGCTGGCCGATTGATCGCATGTGGATGCGCGCCGGTTTTGTTGCGTCGCGAAATCGGGTTATCTCGATATTGAGGCGGCTATGCGGCGTTGCATGCGCAACTGAATGAAAAATCCGGGAGTCAAGTCAAACAAAATGTTTTATGTTTCGCCGGAACCCTTGTCCCGTCTGTCGCGCGCGGATTATCTCCATGAAATGTTCAGTGGTTTGATCGGGCGCTTCACATGGGGAAAACGATAATGATAAAAATACCGCACTGCGGCAGAATCTGGAGACGCCTCTCCAGAGCATGACGGCCCGGCTCGCAGCCGGCACGCCGCGCGCGAGCAGGATTTCACGATTGACGCTCACGAATCACCGGTAAGGCAGGTAATGACAGCATCGAAAAATTCGTCGACGTCCGCGCATGCGGGCACTTCCGCGGGCAGCACCGGTTTCGATCCGGCCGCCCAGCCGATGCAGCAGATGTTCGAGTCGTGGTTGAACGCGTGGCGCGGTTTTGCCGATCCGGCGCGTGCCGCGACGGCCTCGGCCACCGTCAATCCGTTCGCGACATTCCAGTTCCCGACGTCGTTTCCGTTTCAACTGCCGTCGATGCCCGACTTCGGCGCGATGGCGTCGCCGTTCGCGGGGCTGAAGCTGCCGGTCGCCGCGATTCCGCCCGAACGGCTCCAGGCATTGCAGGCCGACTACGCGCGCGATTGCATGACGCTGATGCAGCAGGCGGCCGCCGCGAAGCTCGAGTCGCCGGAGTTGAAAGACCGCCGCTTCAGCGGCGACGCATGGAAGGCGTCGCCCGCGCATGCGTTCGCGGCTGCGTGGTATCTGCTCAACGCGCGCTATCTGCAGGAACTGGCCGACGCGCTTCAGACCGATCCGAAGACGCGCGAGCGCATCCGCTTCACGGTCCAGCAATGGACGGCCGCCGCCGCGCCGAGCAACTTCCTCGCACTCAATCCCGATGCACAGAAATCGATCCTCGAGACGCAGGGCGAAAGCCTGCGGCAGGGGATGATGAACCTGCTCGGCGACCTGCAGCGCGGCAAGATTTCGCAGACCGACGAATCGCAGTTCGTGGTCGGCAAGAACCTCGGGTGTACCGCGGGCGCGGTCGTGTACGAGAACGACCTGATCCAGCTGATCCAGTACACGCCGAAGACGGACAAGGTGTTCGAGCGGCCGCTGCTGATCGTGCCGCCGTGCATCAACAAGTTCTACATCCTCGACCTGCAACCCGAGAATTCGCTCGTCGCGCACGCGCTGTCGAACGGCCATCAGGTATTCCTCGTGTCGTGGCGCAACGCGGATGCGTCGGTCGCGCACAAGACGTGGGACGACTACATGAACGAAGGGCTGCTCGCGGCGATCGACGCGGTGCAGCAGATCAGCGGCCGCGAGCAGATCAACACGCTCGGCTTCTGCGTCGGCGGCACGATGCTCGCGACCGCGCTCGCGGTGCTCGCCGCCCGCGGCGAACATCCGGCCGCATCGATGACGCTGCTCACCGCGATGCTCGACTTCACCGACACGGGCATCCTCGACGTGTTCGTCGACGAGGCGCACGTGCAGATGCGCGAGCAGACCATCGGCGGCAAGAACGGTACGCAACCGGGGCTGATGCGCGGCATGGAGTTCGCGAACACGTTCTCGTTCCTGCGGCCGAACGATCTGGTGTGGAACTACGTCGTCGACAACTACCTGAAGGGCCGCACGCCCGCGCCGTTCGACCTGCTGTACTGGAACAGCGATTCGACGAGCCTGCCGGGCCCGATGTACGCGTGGTACCTGCGCCATACCTATCTCGAAAACAAGCTGCGCGAACCGGGTGCGTTGACCGTGTGCGGCGAATCGGTCGACCTGTCGCTGATCGACGTGCCGACCTTCATCTACGGGTCGCGCGAGGATCACATCGTGCCGTGGCAGACCGCCTACGCATCGACGTCGATCCTGTCGGGTCCGCTGAAATTCGTGCTCGGCGCATCGGGGCACATCGCGGGCGTGATCAATCCGCCGGCGAAGAAGAAGCGCAGCTACTGGGTCAACGAGGGCGACCTGCCCGAATCCGCGGACGACTGGTTTGCCGGGGCGACCGAGCAGCCGGGAAGCTGGTGGACGACGTGGGTCGAGTGGCTCGACGCGTACGGCGGCCGCAAGGTCGCGCCGCCGGCCCAGCCGGGTTCCGCGCAATTCCCGGTGATCGAGCCGGCGCCCGGGCGCTACGTGTTGCAGCGCGATTGACGAAAACCGGACAGCGGCGCACGCTGTCCGGTGCACCGCAGTTTTTTTAACAGGGCCGGTAACGATGCGCCGTGTCGTGCGGGCCTGGAGGAAAGGGAAATGACGGATGTAGTGATCGTATCGGCCGCGCGGACCGCGGTCGGCAAATTCGGCGGCTCGCTCGCGAAGATTGCGGCGCCCGAACTGGGCGCGACGGTGATCCGCGCGGTGCTGGAGCGTGCGGGCGTGAAGCCCGAGCAGGTCAGCGAAGTGATCATGGGTCAGGTGCTGACGGCCGGCTCCGGGCAGAACCCGGCGCGGCAGTCGCTGATCAAGGCGGGGCTGCCG